>JBDTNI010000360.1:0-2530 GCA_039933815.1 Betaproteobacteria bacterium | reverse complement strand
ACGCCGGAGCATCCGTTCGGGCACGGCAAGGAACTGTTCTTCTGGGGCCTGATCGTCGCGGTGCTGATTTTCGGGTTGGGCGGCGGCGTCTCGGTGTTCGAGGGCGTGCTGCACATCCTGGATCCCGCGCCGATTCGGGACCCGAAGTGGAACTACGTCGTGCTCGCAGCCGCGTTCGTGTTCGAAGGTACGAGTTTCACCATCGCGCTGCGGATCTTCCTTCGCGACAAGGGCGACCGCTCCTTCTGGAACGCGCTGCACACGAGCAAGGATCCGATGACCTACACGGTGCTCGCCGAGGACTCCGCCGCGCTGGCGGGGCTTGTCGTCGCGGCGGCGGGCATCTTCATCAGTCATGCCTACGACATGCCGGAGGCCGACGGCGCGGCATCGGTGATCATCGGGATCCTGCTCGCCGGCGTGGCCGTGCTGCTGATCCGGGAAGCGCGCGGCTTGTTGATCGGCGAAGGCATCCAGCCGGAAACGGCGGCGGCGATCAGGACGCTGCTCACCGCTCACCCGCTCGTCCGCGACGTCGGCCCGCTGCTGTCCATGTACATCGGACCAGACGAGGTGCTGCTGACGCTCGACATCGCCTTCGAGCCCGATGCACCGGCGAGCGACGTCGCCGACACGGTGAAGTCGCTCGAGCAGCAGATCCGGACGCGCTACGAAAAGATCACGCGCATCTATATCGAGGCGGTCACGGCGAAACCGGCGCGATGATACGCTGACGCCCCTTTCAACCGCGCAACCGCGTGCCGGCCGTACCGCCGGACGCGTCGACGATGAGCATCGCCCAGGAATTCGACCGTGCGTACCGCTTGCATCAGCAAGGCAAGCTGCGCGAGGCCTTCATGCGTTACGACGCCGTCCTCGTCGCCGATCCGCGGAATGCGCCGGCGCTGCACTACTCGGGCGTCGTGCTGTTTCAGGCCGGCAAGCTCGCGGAAGCTGCCGAGCGCATCCGGGCGTCGCTCGCGCTCGAGCCCGCGTCGCCGGATGCGTGGTCGAATCTGGCGCTGGTGCTCGAATCGGCGGGACGCCGCGAAGCGGCAGCCAACGCACTGCGCGAGGCAGCGAAGCTTGCGCCTGCGTCACCTGAAATCCTCGCCAACCTGTCGGCCGCGGAGCTGGCGATCGGGCTCGTCGGCGAGGCCGAGGCCACGGCGCGCCGTGCGATCGCCGCGGATGCGCACCATCCACCGGCATGGCACAACCTCGCGCTCGCGCTCGAGCCGCAAGGGCGGCTGCTGGAGGCAATGGACGCCGTGTCCCGCGCCGCGGCGCAGACGCCCGCCGACGCGGCGTACGCCGGATTCAAGGCGCAGCTCGAGATGACGGCCGGGATGCGCAAGAAGGCACGGGCGACGCTGGACGCGGCGTTGGCGCGTAAACCCGATTCGGTGCCACTCCAGTTTCAGCTCGCAGGACTGCTCGAGCGCGACGGCGATGTGGCCGGCGCCATGCAGGCGTACGGCAACGTCGTGCGCCTCGACCCGCAGCATGGTGCGGCGCTGTCGCAACTCCTGTTTCTTCGCCAGTCGGTGGGCGACTGGCACGACCTCGCCGGACTCCGCGATCACTTCCGTACCGGCGTGGCCGCGGGGCTGCCGCTGCTGTCGCCGTTCGTGCTCCTATCGCAGCCGTCGACGCGGGACGAGCAGCGCCGTTGCGCCGAGGCGTGGACCGCGGCGCTCGCGCCGCCCGCCCCCGGCGCAGCGGCACGCGAGCTTGGTGCCGAACGGCTGAAGATCGGATACCTGTCGGCGGACTATCACACGCACGCGACCGCGCATCTGGCGGCGGGCCTTTTCGAAGCGCACGATCGCGCGGCTTTCGAGGTCATTGCCTACTCGACGGGGCGCGACGATCGGAGTCCGATGCGCGAGCGCCTCGTCCGCGGCTTCGACCGCTTCGTCGACGCCGCGGGGTGGCCCGCGTTGCGACTGGCGGAGCAGATCCGCAGCGACGGCATCGACATCCTCGTCGACCTGAAGGGCCATACCGAGGCCGCGACGCCGTCGGTGCTGGCGATGCGGCCCGCGCCGATCCAGGTGCACTACCTCGGCTATCCGGGAACGCTCGGCGGAAATCTCGTCGATTACCTGATCGGCGACGACATCGTCACCCCCCCCGAGCACGCGACCGATTACGTCGAGACCCTCGCCGTGCTGCCGAATTCGTACCAGGTCAACGACCGCACGCGGCCCATTGCCGAGACGCCGACGCGGCTGTCGCTGGGCTTCGCGCGAAGTGCTGTCGTGCTGTGCGGATTCAACCGCGGCTACAAGCTCAATCCGGAGGTCTTCGATGCATGGATGCGAATCCTCGCCGCGGTCCCCGATGCGGTGCTGTGGCTATCGACCCGAGCGGGCGAGGACGCCATGGAGCGAAACCTCAGGCGCGAGATGGTCCGCCGCGGTCTCGACGCGCGCCGCCTCCACTTCGCGCCGTCGCGCCCCAACGCCGTGCACCTCGCGCGGTATCGTGTCGCCGACCTGTTTCTCGACACGTGGCCCTACAACGC
>JBDTNI010000359.1:0-2568 GCA_039933815.1 Betaproteobacteria bacterium | reverse complement strand
CGTCCTCGTGCTCCATCGGCGGCAGATTGATGCGCCGGATGTCGCCGTGGACGCGGATCAGCGGCGGCAGCCCCGCGGACAGATGCAGGTCGGAAGCCTTGTTCTTGACCGCGAAGGCGAGAAGTTCGGTGATATCCATACGTCAGTGATGATGTCCGAAGGTTACGGTTGTTCGGCCGAAGCTCGTTTTCGACAGCGCGCGCCAGCCGCGGGACCCGGACGAGATGATGCCGCCGCCGGCCCTTTTGCCCCAGCGCAACGGAAAGGGCTCAATCAACACCGTTTCGGACGGGCTAACGCGCATCGTGCTGCCGGGTTTGCATATCAAATCCCCTGTAGTATGCAATTCACGTGCCAAATGACGATGGTCTAATTGCAGTCGATTATGGGCCGATACGAGAAAGCGTTGCAAGCCACCCACCGGCGCATCGACGATGCGCTGGCGAATGCCGGCCGCGCGCCGGGCTCGGTGCGTCTGCTCGCAGTCTCCAAGACGTTTCCGGCCGATGCGATACGCGAATTGCATGGTTCGGGCCAGCGGGCATTCGGCGAGAACTACGTACAGGAAGCGCAGGGCAAGCGCGAAGCGCTGGCGGATCTGCGCGACGTCGAATGGCATCTGATCGGGCCGCTGCAGTCGAACAAGGTGCGATCGGCGGCCGCTGCCTTCGAATGGGTCGAAACCGTTGACCGGCCGCGGATCGCCGATCGCCTCGCCGAAGGGCGGGCCGCGGTGGGGCGCCCGATGGACGTGCTCGTGCAGGTCAACGTCAGTGGCGAGGCGACGAAGCACGGCGTCTGCGCCGGCGATGCCGTGGCGCTGGCCCGCCACGTCGCGGCGCTGCCCGAACTCCGGTTGCGCGGCGTCATGGGCATTCCCGAGGCGACGGAGGACGCCGACCGGTTGCGCACCCAGTTTCGGCAGCTGCGCGGCTGCTTCGACGCGCTGGCCGACGCCGGCTTCGACGTCGACACGTTGTCGATGGGCATGTCCACCGACCTCGAGTTCGCCATTGCCGAAGGCGCGACCGAGGTCCGCGTCGGAACGGCCATTTTCGGCTCGCGACGATCACGGGGAGCATGACGATGCGCAGCACGTTCATCGGCGGGGGCAACATGGCGTGCGCGATCATCGGCGGCCTCGTCGCTCGTGGCGCGCCGCCATCGGACATCCGCGTGGTCGAGCCGCAGGCCGCACAGCGCGAACGGATCGCCGGCCGCTTTCCGAAGGTGCGCGTATTCGCGGATCTGGCCGGCGGCGAGGCTGTTGCCGGCGCAGCGATCGTCGTGCTTGCGGTCAAGCCGCAGCAGATGCGGGACGCCGCGCGTCAGCTATCGCCGCACGTGGGCGGCGTCCCCCTCGTGCTGACGATTGCCGCGGGCGTCCGCTGCGACGATCTCGCCGCATGGCTCGGCGGCTATCGGACCATCGTGCGAGCCATGCCGAACACGCCCGCGCTGATCGGCGCCGGGATCAGCGGCCTCTACGCCACGCCGGAGGCGCGGCCCGGCGCTTCGCCGGCAGT
The DNA here is from genome assembly GCA_039933815.1 of Betaproteobacteria bacterium. GTDB lineage: Bacteria > Pseudomonadota > Gammaproteobacteria > Burkholderiales > Casimicrobiaceae > VBCG01. The sequence goes on along the minus strand of JBDTNI010000359.1, from coordinate 1,042 downwards.
CGACGTGCTGGAGGCGTGCGGAGAAGTGATCTGGTGCGACGACGAGCGCAAGCTCGACGCGGTGACGGGGGTGTCGGGCAGCGGGCCGGCGTACGTCTTCTACTTCCTCGAGGCGCTGGAACGCGCGGCCGTCGATCTCGGCATCGACGCGCGCGACGCGCGCAAGCTCGCGTACGCGACGTTCGCCGGCAGCGTCGCGCTCGCACAGCAGAGTGCCGAGCCCCCGGCGACGCTGCGCGCGAACGTGACGTCCAGGGACGGCACCACCGCGCGCGCACTCGCAACGCTCGACGCTGCTCGCGTCGCCGACCACTTCGTCGCCGCGGTCAAGGCCGCGGCGGATCGTGCGCGCGAGCTCGGTGACGAGATCGCCCGCTGAACCCGGCAGAACGACCATGCTGAGCACCGCTCTCGCCTTCGTCATCGACGTCGTATTCGGCCTGTTCACCTACGCGCTGCTCCTGCGGCTGGTGATGCAACTGCTGCGCGCGCCGTTTCGAAATCCGCTCGGACAGCCGCTGATGGCGCTGACGGACTGGGTTGTGAAGCCGCTGCGTCGGGTGCTTCCCGGCGTCGCCGGCGTCGACTGGGCGTCGGCCGTTGCCGCGTATGCGTTCCAGTTCGTGTGGCTGCTCGCGCTCTACTTCGCGTTCGGCCGCGGGTTTGCACTGATCGGCCCGGGGCTCGCGTTCGTGGCCGTCGCGGCCGTGATCGCGCTCGTCCGCGCGCTGCTTTGGCTGACGATCATCATCGTGTTCGCGCAGGCGATCCTGTCGTGGGTGGCGCCCGACGGGCCGCTGGCGGGCGTGCTGAATGCCCTGACCTTCCCGCTGCTGCGGCCTTTGCGCCGGCTGATACCGCCGATCGGCGGGACGCTCGACCTGTCGCCGCTTATCGTCATCGTGATCGCGCAGCTCATTCTCATCACGCTGATACCGTGGCTCGAAGCGACGACGACGCGCCTGATGCTGTAGAGGGCGGCACTCGCTAGCCGCGTGCGCCCGCAGCGTTCGCGAGCCGGGCGAAGTCGGTGACGCTCAGC
>JBDTNI010000358.1:0-2605 GCA_039933815.1 Betaproteobacteria bacterium | reverse complement strand
AGTTCACGCGCGACACGATCGCGTCGATCCTGACGTCGGGCCTGCTCGGCGAGGTCTACGTCGGGCTCGATTCCGGGGGCGACCCCAAGATGCTTGCGGACAACGGGCGGATCGGCAAGACGCAGTCGGCGATGGTGCTGGAGAAGCTGATCGGTCAGTTCATGTTCGAAAAGGCGGCGTCGGTTGCGCCGTCGCCCGCCGAACCGCCGCCTGTTGCCGCCGGGGCGAAACCGGCCGCGACGACCCCCGGGAGAACGAAATGAAGGCGCAGTCCTTGTCGCGTCGCATAGCCGCAGCGATGGTCGCCGGCGTGCTGCTCGCGGGCTGTTCCGCGGCGCCTTCGCGCGACGATCCGTTCGAGCCCGTCAACCGGGCTTCGTACCGCGTGCACGAGGTCGTCGACGGCAACGTCGTGAAGCCCATCGCCCAGGCGTATGTCGACTACGCGCCGCGCGTCTTTCAGACGGGAGTCCGCAATTTCTTCGGCAACATCGACGATTTCATCTCGTTCATCAACGATGTGCTGCAGAACAAGCCCGACAAGGCAGGCAACGACCTCGGTCGCGTCATCACGAACACCGCGTTCGGCTTGCTCGGGCTGATCGATATCGCGTCCGATGCCGGCGTGCCGAAAGGCAACGAGGATTTCGGCCAGACGTTCGGCTACTGGGGCATCCCGCAGGGTCCGTACATCTTCATCCCGGTCCTCGGCCCGACGACGGTACGCGATGGCACCGGGCTGATCGTCCGTGCGTACGCGACGCCGATCGGCTACATCAACGACGTGTCGACGCGCAACATCCTGTGGGGCATCGGCTTCCTCGATGCGCGCGCTGCGGCGCTGCAGGCCGAATCGCTCGTCGACCAGGCCTCGCTCGACCGTTACACGTTCATCCGCAGGGCCTACCTGCAGCGGCGCCAATATCTCGTCTATGACGGCAAGCCGCCACCACCGAAGGACGACGAATGACGATGATGACAACGGCGCCCGCAACGGCCGGTGCTTTCCGCCGGTCCGGGTCAGGCCCTTTCGGCCGCATGCTCGGCGGCGCGGCCGCGCTGGCCCTCGCGTGTGCCTCGGCGCCCGCTGCCGCGCAGGAAGCGCCCGACGCCCTCGTGAAGCGCGTGTCGCAGGAGGCGATCGAGATCATCAAGACCGACCCGCAGGTGCAGGCGGGCGATTCAGCCCGCATCCGCGAATTGATCGAGACCAAGCTGACACCGCACTTCGACATCGAGCGCATGACGGCGCTGGCCGCGGGTCGGACGTACCGGACCGCGACGCCCGAGCAGAAGAAGCGGCTCGGCGACGAGTTCAAGTCGCTGCTGATCAGAACTTACTCGTCGGCACTGCGCCAGTATCGCGAGCAGACGATCGACTACAAGCCGCTGAAGCTGGACGCCGGCGCCACCGAGGCAACCGTTCGCACCGAGGTCGTGCGCCCCGGACAGCCGCCGGTGCAGATCGACTACAGCATGGGCAAGACCCCGGACGGCTGGAAGGCCTACGACGTGATCGTCGGCGGCGTATCGCTGGTGACCAACTACCGCGACGAGTTCTCGGAGCAGGTACGCGCCGGCGGCATCGACGGACTCCTCAAGTCGCTGGCCGCGAAGAACGCAGGGGCCCGGTGACGGAGCCGTCGTCGGAGGCGCCGCCAGGCGGGAGCTTCTCGCAAGACGCCGGCGGCTGGTCGTTCGGCGGCGCGCTGACACTCGACGATGCCGCCGACGTGCTGCAGGCGTCGCGCCCCCTGCCGCTTCCCGATACCGGCGTCGTCGATTTCAGCGGGTTGATGCAAGCCGATTCGTCGGCGCTCGCCGTGATCTTTGCGCTTCGACGCCGCGCGGCGGCGGAAGGGCGCGCAATGACGCTGACCGGCCTCCCGGCATCGTTACGCTCGCTGGCCGTCGTATACGGCGTCGACGATCTGCTCGCGGATCCCGTCTCCTGACCACCGGTCATCATCGGCGGCGGCACGGCCGACGCCACCGTATCACGGCCCGTCCCCGCCTTTCGCGCCGATGACGGGTCCTGCCGTCGCGGTGGTCGACGTTGCGCGCCGCTTTGCGACGGTGCAGGCGCTGGCCGGCGTCGACCACCACGTCGAGCGCGGCGAATTCTTCGGCCTGCTCGGCCCCAACGGCGCCGGCAAGACCACGCTGATCTCCATCCTCGCCGGTCTGGTCCGCGCCGATCGCGGAACCGTGCGCATCCTCGGCCACGACGTCGTCGCCGACTACCGGCGCGCGCGACGGGCGCTCGGGGTCGTGCCGCAGGAACTCGTGTTCGACCCGTTTTTCTCGGTGCGCGAGACGTTGCGCATCCAGTCCGGCTATTTCGGCCTTCGCGACAACGACGCGTGGATCGACGAGCTGCTGCATCACCTCGACCTGACCGGCAAAGCCGACGCGAACATGCGCTCGCTATCCGGCGGCATGAAGCGACGCGTGCTCGTCGGGCAGGCGCTCGTGCACAAGCCGCCCGTGATCGTGCTGGACGAGCCCACCGCCGGCGTCGATGTCGAACTGCGGCAGAGCCTGTGGGCGTTCATACGCAAGCTGAATCGCGACGGTCACACGATCATCCTCACGACGCATTACC
>JBDTNI010000357.1:0-2647 GCA_039933815.1 Betaproteobacteria bacterium | reverse complement strand
TCGGCTCGGTCCCTGACCTCGCCCGCCGCGCTCATCGCTCGACCTCGCTGCACCGCCTGGACCTGCCCGCTTTCGCGCGTCGGCCTCGGCCGAATCGCGCGGCGCCGCGCCCTGCGGGCCTCGGCTCGGTCCCTGACCTCGCCCGCCGCGCTCATCGCTCGACCTCGCTGCACCGTCATCGGTACTTCGCGTCCTCGGCGCGGTCGGCGGCGATCTGCGCCTCGTAGCGGTCGCCGACGGCGAGCAGCATCTCCTTCGTGTAATACAAATCGCCGCGCCGCTCGCCGTGGTACTCGAGGATTCGCGTCTCGACGATCGAGTCGACCGGACAGCTCTCCTCGCAAAAACCGCAGAAAATGCACTTGGTGAGATCGATGTCGTAGCGCGTCGTGCGCCGCGTCCCATCCTCGCGCTGTTCGGATTCGATCGTGATTGCGATGGCCGGGCACACCGCTTCGCAGAGCTTGCAGGCGATGCAGCGCTCCTCGCCGTTCGGATAGCGGCGAAGCGCGTGCAGCCCGCGAAAGCGGGGGCTCATCGGCGTCTTTTCCTCGGGAAACTGCACGGTCACCTTGCGCGCGAACATGTGCCGCCCGGTGAGCGCCATCCCCTGCATCAGTTCGAGCAGGAACCACGTGCTGAAGAACCCGCGGATGCGTTCGGCGATCTTCATGTCAATGGAATAGCGGCGCGAAACGCGTCTGCATCATCCCGCCGATGAAGACGATCCAGACGAGCGTGACCGGGATGAACACCTTCCAGCCGAGCCGCATGATCTGGTCGTACCGGTAGCGCGGGAACGTTGCCCGTATCCAGAGGAAGATCAGCAGTACGAACGACATCTTGATCACGAACCACAGCATGCCGTCGCCGAACGGATGGAAGCCCAGGATCCCCATCTCGTTCAGGATGGGCAGCGGCGCCAGCCAGCCACCGAGGAACATGATCGACGTCAGCGCGGCGATGAGGATCATGTTCATGTATTCGGCGAGGAAGAACAGCGCAAACGTGATACCGGAGTATTCGACGTGAAATCCCGCGACGATCTCGGACTCGCCCTCGGCGACGTCGAACGGGTGGCGGTTGGTCTCCGCGATGCCGGACACGAGGTAGACGACGAACAGCGGGAACAACGGCCAGATGTACCAGTACGCGGCACCGCCCTCCTGGCCGACGACGATTTCGGACAGGTTCAGGCTGTTGGCGGCCATCAGCACCCCGACGAGCGCGAACCCCATCGCGATCTCGTAAGAGACGATCTGCGCCGCCGACCGAAGGCATCCGAGGAACGCGTACTTCGAATTCGAAGCCCAGCCGGCGAGGATGATGCCGTAGACACCCATCGACGTCATCGCGAGCAGGTAGAGCAGACCTGCGTTGATGTTGGACAGCACCCACGTATCGGTGAACGGAATCACCGCCCACGCGGCAAGCGCAGGCGCCAGCGAGAGAATCGGGGCGATGAAGAACAGCGCCCGACTCGCTCCGGTCGGAACGACAATCTCCTTGAACAGCATCTTCAGCACGTCGGCGAATGGCTGCAGCAGGCCGAACGGTCCGACGCGATTCGGGCCGATGCGGACCTGCATGTAGCCGATCACCTTGCGCTCGGCGTACGTCAGATACGCGACGGCGAGGATCAGCGGCACCGCGATGATGACGATCTTGACGAACGTCCACAACGGAACCCAGAACGGACCGAAGGCGACCTCCACGGGAGTCAGGAAATCAGGCACGTCAGGCGCGCTCCACCGTGATCGGACCCGACAGTCCTTCGAGGCCGCACGTCGACGGGTGCGCCGCTGCGATGCGCACGACACCGGGCGGCACCTGCGGATCGACCTGAGTCGCAAGGACGGCCTCGCCGCGACCCTGCCGGACCTTGATCTGCGCGCCTTCCGCGAGCCCGAGCTGGTCGAGCAGCGCGCGATGCAGCCGCGCCTTCGGCGGCTTCGCATCGGCGGTCGCCTGCAGTGACGCTGCACGCCGGACGAGCGGGTCCGCGAAGTGGATCGGAACATCGGCCACGCGTTCGACGCCGCCGGACGGCTTCGCCGGCGCCGCGACTTCGAGGCGCGTTGCGTTTCCGAGGCGCTGCTGCCAGTCGCCGGCCGCGTCGAGCACGGCATCGCGTACCGCCTCGGCAGTGTCGAAATCGAAGCCGGGCACCCCGAGCATCGTGCCGAGGACGCGCAGCACTTTCCACCCGGGTCGCGAATCGCCGGCAGGCCGCACGACGCCATGGAAGTGCTGCACGCGGCCTTCGCAATTGATGAACGTGCCCGACGTCTCGGTGAACGGCGCGATCGGCAACAACACGTCGGCATAGCGCAGCGCGGTCCGGAACTCGCTCAGGACGGCGACGAAGTCCGCCTTTTCGAGCGCGGCGCGCGCCGCGACGGGATTGGCGCAATCGAACTCGGGTTCCGCGTGCAACAACACGAAGGCCCGGCACGATTCGCCGCCGTCGACGCCCAGCATCGCCTGCGCATGCTGGCCGCCGCTCTGCGGCAATGCACCGGCGACGTAGCCACCCACCGTGTTGGCGGACTCCGTGCACACGCCGAGCGTTGCGCCGGTGATGGCCGCCAGTGCCTGCGCGAGCGCGAGGATCTGCGACGCGTCGGGGTGCTGGATTGCATAGTTG
>JBDTNI010000356.1:0-2688 GCA_039933815.1 Betaproteobacteria bacterium | reverse complement strand
GGCAGGCGTTGGCGCAGATCGGCCGCGTCGCCGTTGGCGGTGAACGTGATGCAGTCCATCGGGCAGATATCGACGCACGCGTCGCATTCGATGCACAACCGGTCGGAGAACACGGTCTGCACGTCGCAGTTGAGACAGCGCTGAGCCTCGGCGTAGGCGAGCTTCGGGTCGAAACCGAGTTCGACCTCGGTGCGGATGTCCTTGAGCGCGATGACGGTGTCCTTCAGTGGCACCCGGTAGCGACGGTCACCATGGATCCCGTTGTCGTAGCTCCATTCGTGGATGCCCATCTTCTGCGACAGCAGGTTCACGTGCGGCGGCGGCCGCCGATGCTGCGGCTGGCCGCTGCAGTACAGGTCGATCGAGATCGCCGCGTCGTGTCCGTGCGCCACCGCCCAGATGATGTTCTTCGGGCCGAACGCCGCGTCGCCGCCGAAGTAGAGACCGGGTCGCGTGGACGCCATCGTCGCGGCGTCGACGACCGGCATGCCATGGTCGTCGAAGTCGATGCCGAGACCGCGCTCTATCCACGGAAAGGCGTTCTCCTGACCGATCGCCACCAACACGTCGTCGCACGGCACGTGCACATGCGGCTCGCCCGTGGGCAGCAGCTGACGGCGGCCGCGCGCGTCGCGCTGCGCCGCCACCTTCTCGAACGTCACGCCCGTGAGCTTTCCCGCGTCATGCGTGAACAGGACCGGCACCAGATAGTTTCGGATCGGAATCCCTTCGTGCATCGCGTCCTCCTTTTCCCACGGGGACGCCTTCATCTCGTCGAACCCCGACCGGACGACCACCTGCACGTCGGTGCCCCCCAGTCGCCGCGAACTGCGGCAGCAATCCATCGCCGTGTTGCCGCCACCCAGAACCACGACGCGCGCGCCGATCCGCGTGGTGTGTCCGAACGACACCGACGACAGCCAGTCGATGCCGATATGAATGTTGGCCGCCGCCTCGCGCCGCCCCGGAATTTCCAGATCGCGACCGCGCGGCGCGCCGCTGCCGACGAATACGGCATCCCAGCGCTCGGTCGCATCGGGCGCGAGCAGCGTTGCCAGCGATTCGATTCGCCCCCCGCCGCGAAACTCGATGCCGCCGTCGAGCACGTAGCCGACTTCCTCATCGATCACACGATCGGGAAGGCGGAACTTCGGAATCTGCGTGCGCATCATGCCGCCGGCCTGCGGATCCCCGTCGAACACGACGCATTCATAGCCGAGCGGCGCGAGATCGCGCGCGACGGTGAGCGACGCCGGGCCGGCGCCGATCAGCGCGATTCGCTTGCCGTTGCGCCGCGACACGGGCTGCGGCAGTCGCGGCCGGATGTCTTCCTTGTAGTCAGCGGCGACGCGCTTCAGCCGACAGATGGCGACCGGTTCGGGCTTGGCGCCCACCTTGCGCATCTCGGGCGAGCCTTCCTCTACGCGGCCGCGCCGGCATGCAGGCTCGCACGGGCGGTCGCACGTGCGTCCCAGGATGCCGGGAAACACGTTGGACTTCCAGTTGACGAGGTAAGCGTCGCCGTAGCGGCCCGCGGCAATGAGCCGGATATATTCGGGGACCGGCGTGTGCGCCGGACACGCCCACTGACAATCGACGACCTTGTGAAAATAGTCGGAGTGCGCGATGTCCGTCGGGTTCAATCGGTCTCCTCGTGGCACGGCGCGTCCGGTCCTCGTCCGCCGCCCTGTACCCTCGGGGCGCCGCCGGACCGTTGCCGCCGCATGATGCTACGCCACGCCGACCTGCAAGAAAAGGGCCGGCCGTGCAACCGGTTGAAAGAGGTCGGTTTTTTTGCAACGTCGCCGCGAAACCGTGCCGCAGTGGCGCCCCGTGGCGTGGGCTAGAATGACGGTTTGAAGCACGTCCCGGCGCCCGTTCCATGCGCGTGGGACCCTGTCGATGAACGCTCCCTCGCTCCCTCCGTTGCGCCTCACGCAGTTCAGTCATGGTGGGGGGTGCGGCTGCAAGATCGCGCCGGGCCTGTTGCAGCAGATCCTCCGCAGCGTCGAGCATCCCCTCGTGCCCAAGGATCTGCTGGTCGGCATCGAGACGGCCGACGATGCCGCCGTGTACCGCCTCAACGAGCATCAGGCGATCGTCGCGACCACCGACTTCTTCACGCCGATTGTCGATGATCCGTTCGATTTCGGCGCCATTGCAGCCACGAACGCACTGTCCGACGTCTATGCGATGGGCGCGACGCCGCTCTTCGCGCTGGCGATTGTCGGAATGCCGATCGCTGCGTTGCCGGTGGGCGTCATCCGGCGCGTACTCGAAGGCGGCCAGTCGATCTGCGCGCGCGCGGGGATTCCGATCGCCGGCGGTCACACGATCGATACGGTCGAGCCCATTTACGGTCTGGTGGCGATCGGCGTCGTCGATCCGCTTCGCATGAAGCGCAACTCCGACGCGCGGCCCGGCGACGCGATCGTCATCGGCAAGGCGCTCGGCGTGGGAATCTACAGCGCGGCGTTGAAGCGCGGCACGCTCGACGACACCGGTTATCGGACGATGGTCGATCACGCGACCCGACTCAACACGCCCGGCGTCGCGCTGGCGGCCATGGAGGGCGTGCATGCAATAACCGACGTCACCGGCTTCGGCCTCGCGGGACACCTGCTCGAGATGTGCCGCGGCGCGGCGCTCGGCGCACGGATCGAATTCGCGAAGCTGCCCGTCTTCGCC
>JBDTNI010000355.1:0-2695 GCA_039933815.1 Betaproteobacteria bacterium | reverse complement strand
CTCGCGCACGACGGCGTGGCTCTCGATCGCGTCGACGCCGTGGAATCAGCCACCGGCGTTGCGCTCATTCACGTCGACGACCGCGGCGAGAACTGCATCACCGTGATCGCGGGCGCCAACGGGCGCGCGCGTGCCGCACACGTACCGGACACGATGCTCACGCCTGCGACAACGCTGTTGATGCAGCTCGAGCTTCCGCTCGCCGAGGTGGCGATGCTGGCACGGCGGGCTCGTGCCCGCGGCGCGCGCGTAGTGCTGAATGCGGCGCCCGCGTCGGCCTCCGCGCGCGACCTGCTCGACGACATCGACGTCGTGATCGTCGACGACGGCGAGGCGGCGCGGCTCGCGGCCGATGCCGGCGACGCGTGGGTTGCGTGCCGCGCCCTCGCCGCCGGCGCGCGCATCGCCGTCGTGACGCTGGGCCGGAACGGCGCGCTGCACGCGACGCGCGCCGTCGTGCAGCATCAACGCGCGACGCCGGTGGACGTCGTCGACACCGTGGGTGCCGGCGATGCGTTTACCGGCGCGCTGGTCGCGGCGCTCGACCGTGGCGACGACCTCGCGCGCGCGGTTCGAGAAGGCGTTGCCGCCGGCAGCCTCGCCTGCCTCGCGGCGGGTGCGCAGCGAGCGTTACCGGCGCGCGACGCGATCGTCCGCCACGCGCTGGCGCTGCCGGACGCACTCGAATAGGACCACGGCCGCGGCGGCCGCGGCGTTCAGCGATTCGCTGTCGTCGGCCATCGGGATGCTGACGCGGTGATCAGCCCTGTCGAGCAGCCCGCGCGAAACGCCCGTGCCTTCACTGCCGACGACGAGTGCGATCCGGCCCCGGAGATCCGCGTCCCAGGGACTCGCGGCGTCCGACACCACCGTGGCGATCAGAGACCCGCCCGCTGCCTGGAATGCGCCGGTCCACGCGTCGAGGTCGACGCCTTCGACCAGAGTGGTCAGGAAATGGCCGCCCTGTGCCGCGCGCATCGCTTTCGGCGCCCACGCGAAGGCGCATTCGCGCGACAGCACGACCTGATCGACACCCGCCGCCGCCGCCGTCCTGATGATCGTGCCGACATTGCCGGGATCCTGCACGCCGTCGAGCAGCAGGCAGAACGCACCCTGCGTCGCGGGGAAATCCCGCGGCGCCGTCACGACCGCCAGTGCGCCGATGTCGGCGGGCAATGTGGCCAGTTCCGCGAAGCGCGCGCGGGGAATCACCATCGTCTGCGAGGGCGGCATGCGCGTGGCGAGCGACGCGATCGACGGGTCGCCGAGCCGGTCGTCGACGACGATCAGCAGTTCGGGGACGCCGATCCGCGAACAATAGACATCGATCAGGTGCGCGCCTTCGAGCACGCAGCGGCCGGATTTGCGGCGATCCCGCGACGACTCGATCAGCCGGCGGACGTCGCGAAGACGCTCGTTCTGCCTGCTCGAGACCCGTTGCATCGGAGGCGCGGAAGTCAGCCGCAGGCGCGACCGTCGTGCGCTCAGTGCCGCGCCGCCGGTCGTGCGGGCGCCGGTTTCGGCGGCGCGGCGGGCTTGACGCCGGCGCCGCCGCTTTGCACCAGGAAAAACACCTCGTCCTGCCGGATCATGCCGAGCTCGGCACGCGCGCGCTCCTCGATGGCTTCGGTGCCCGTCCGAAGGTCGCGTACGTCGGCGTCGAGCGCGTCGTTGCGCGCCTTGAGCTTCGCGTTCGCCTCGCGTAGCGCGGCGAGCTGGCGGTCGGACTCGCGAATCTGCAGCCAGCCGCCGCGGCCGAGCCACATCGGATACTGCAGCGCCAGCATCAGCGCGGCGAGGACGAGGGCCAGCCAACGCATCGCTGCCGTCAGCGCAGGTTGAACAGCGCCGCGCGTCCCGGATACGACGCCGCATCGCCGAGATCCTCTTCGATGCGCAGCAACTGGTTGTACTTGGCGACGCGGTCGGAGCGCGACAGCGAGCCCGTCTTGATCTGCCCGGCGTTGGTGCCGACGGCAATATCGGCGATGATCGAATCCTCCGTTTCGCCCGACCTGTGCGATACGACCGCGGTATAGCCGGCGCGATTGGCCATCGTGATCGCGGCGAACGTCTCGGAAAGCGTTCCGATCTGGTTGATCTTGATCAGGATCGAGTTCGCGACGCCCTTCGCGATGCCTTCGCGCAGGATCTTCGTGTTCGTCACGAACAGGTCGTCGCCGACGAGTTGCACGCGCTTCCCGAGACGTTCGGTCAGATATTTCCAGCCGTCCCAGTCGTCCTCGGCCATGCCGTCCTCGATGCTGACGATCGGATACTTGTCGCACCACGCGGACAGCACGTCGGCGAATGCGTGCGCGGACAGCGTGCGATTCTCCGATTCGAGGAAATACGCACCGTCGCGGTGGAACTCTGACGCGGCACAGTCGAGCGCGAGCGCGATGTCCGTCCCCGGCGTGTACCCCGCCTTGTCGATCGCCTCGACGAGCAGCTGCAGCGCCGCTTCGTTGGACGCGAGATCGGGCGCGAACCCTCCTTCGTCCCCGACGGTTGTCGGCATGCCGCGCGCATCGATCATCTTCTTCAGCGTGTGAAACACCTCGGCGCCGTAGCGGACCGCTTCGCGGAACGTGGGTGCACCGAGCGGAACGAGCATGAATTCCTGCAGATCGATCTTGTTGTTCGCATGCGCGCCGCCGTTGATGACGTTCATCAGCGGCACCGGCAGCTGCAT
>JBDTNI010000354.1:0-2709 GCA_039933815.1 Betaproteobacteria bacterium | reverse complement strand
GTATTTCGCGCTCGCCGACGGTGCCGGCGCGCTCACCGCGCGCTTCCTGATGGTGAGCAACCTTGCGACCGACGACCCGTTGCCGATCGTTCGCGGCAACGAGCGCGTGCTGCGCGCGCGACTGGCCGACGCGCGGTTCTTCTTCGACAAGGATCGCCGTGAGCCGCTGGCCAACCGGGTAAGCCTGCTTCGCGGAATCGTGTACCACAACAAGCTCGGCTCGCTCGCCGATCGCGTCGAGCGCCTGCGCTTCCTCGCCCGCAACATCGGGCCGCGCATCGGCGCCGACCATGACCAGTGCGATCGCGCCGCGCTGCTCGCCAAGGCCGACCTCGTCACGGACATGGTCGGGGAATTTCCCGAACTGCAGGGCACAATGGGACGCTATTACGCGATGCACGATGGCGAGCCGCCGGCCGTGGCCGACGCGATCGCGCAACACTACCTGCCCCGTTTCGCGGGCGACGCGCTACCCGACGCGCCCGTGGCGCAGGCGGTGGCGCTCGCCGACAAACTGGAGACCCTCGCCGGCATGTTCGGAATCGGTGCGCTGCCTACGGGCGACAAGGACCCGTTCGGGTTGCGGCGCGCCGCGCTCGGCGTGCTGCGCATCCTGATCGAAAAGCGGCTGCCGCTTGCGCTTCCGAGGCTCCTCGGGCTCGCGTTCCAGGCCTTCAACGCCGTCGCGGCGACCAAGCCGGTACCGGAAGACGTCGCGGATTTCATGTACGAGCGGCTGCGGGGTCACCTGCGCGAGCTCGGTTACACGGCGAACCAGGTCGAAGCGGTGCTGGTGCAGCGCCCCGCGCGCATCGACCTCGTTCCCGACCAGCTCGCGGCGGTGAAGGCGTTCGAGGCACTGCCCGAATCGTCAGCGCTGTCCGCCGCGAACAAGCGCATCGTCAACATCCTGAAAAAGAGCGGTGGCGAGGCGGCCGCGGCCGTCGACACCGACCGACTCTCCGCCGGCGCGGAACACGACCTCTGGCACGCGTTCGAGACGCTCGCGCCGGCGATCGACGCCCACTGTGCGCGAGGGGACTACGCGAGCGCGCTGCGCGCGCTGGCCGGCGCGAAGCCCGCCGTCGACCGCTTTTTTGACGACGTCATGGTCATGGTCGACGATGCGGCGCTTCGGGCGAACCGGCTCGCGCTGCTGAACCGCGTGTCGGCGACGATGAACCGCGTTGCCGACATCTCGAAACTCGCCGCGTGATGCCGTGGTCCAGTTCAGCAGCGACGCCGTTATGACCACACGCTCCGCGAGGCTCATCGTGCTGGACCGCGACGGCGTCATCAACCACGACAGCGACCAGTTCATCAAATCGCCGGACGAGTGGCGGCCGATTCCGGGCAGCCTGGAGGCGATCGCCCGGCTGAATCACGCCGGCTTTCGCGTGGTCGTCGCGACGAACCAGTCGGGGGTCGGCCGCGGGCTCCTCGACTTCGCAACGCTGAACGCCATCCACGACAAGATGCACCGCGCGCTCGCCCAGTCGGGCGGGCGCATCGACGCGATTTTCTATTGCCCGCACACGGCGGACTCGCGCTGCGAATGCCGCAAGCCGAAAGCCGGCATGCTGCTCGAGATCGGCACGCGCTTCAACGTCGCGATGCAGGCGGTGCCTTGTGTCGGGGACGGATTGCGCGACCTGCAGGCCGCCGATACCGTCGGCGCGCAACCGATGCTCGTCCTGACGGGCAAAGGCGAGAAGACGCTGCGCGACGGAGGCTTTCCCGCAAACACCGTGATCTTCCCCGACCTCGCGTTCGCCGCCTCCGCGCTGCTGGCGGACGACTGACCGCCGGCGCATGGCCTCGACGCTGCGCTCGTTCGCCTTCGCGCTGTTCCAGCTGATCGTCACGCCACCGTACGCAATCACCGTGTTCATGCTGGCGTGGCTGCCGCCGATTGCACGCTACCGCTACATCACCGGCTGGTGCGCGATCAACCTGTGGGCGGCCCGCTGGATCTGCGGCATTCGAAGCCGCGTGACAGGCAGCGAGCACGTGCCGTCGACGCCGCACATCGTCGCGTGCAAGCACAGCTCGACGTGGGAGACGCTGTTCCTGTCGCGCTATCTGCCGCCGCTCGCCTACGTCGCCAAGAAGGAACTGCTGTCGGTGCCGTTCTTCGGCTGGGCCTTCAGACTCGCATCGCCGATCACCATCGACCGAAAGGCGGGTCAGAACGCCATGTCGCAGATCGCGAAGCAGGGCCTCGAGCGTTTCGCCGAAGGCTTCTGGATCGTGCTCTATCCGGAGGGAACGCGCATCCCGATCGGCAAGCGCGTCCGCTACAAGACGGGTGCGGCGCGCCTGGCGCTCGACATGGGCGTGCCGATACTGCCTGTCGCGCACAACGCCGGCTACCTGTGGCCGAAGGGCACGCTGGGCAAGCGCCCGGGCACCCTCACGGTGTCGGTGGGACCCCCGATCGAACCCGGCGACCGGAGCACCGCCGAACTGATGCAGGCTGTCGAGACGTGGATCGAAGGCGAAGTGAAGCGGCTGGGACCGCCGGACGACATGCGGTGAGCGGCAAGCGATCTCGCAAGCCGTCGACACCCGCGTCCGCAGCGGTGGAGGGCCAGCGAAGGCGGGTCACCCTCGGGGGAACGCCGATCGAGTACCAGTTGATTCGTGCCCGCCGCCGCTCCATCGGCATGGAGGTGCATCTCGACGGGCTCACCGTACGCGCGCCGCGCT
>JBDTNI010000353.1:0-2715 GCA_039933815.1 Betaproteobacteria bacterium | reverse complement strand
GCAGCGTCGCAGCGCGATGCCGTGACGCTGCGTGTCGGCCATCTGCTCGATCCGCTCGGCCTGCTCGGCGCGCTGCTGTGCGCCGGCGGCTTGACACTGCGCGACCGCTTCGCGACCCTTCGCTGGTTTGCGTCGCTGCGTCGGACGGAATTTCGTTGCGATGCTTCGGCGACCGTCGCAGACATCCTCCACGCGCTGCCGTCGCGTGCCCGCGACGGGCTCTTCGTTCCGTTGTGCGTCGCGTCGCTCAACACACCCGCCGCGAGCGCCTCCGCGCAAGTGTTCCTCAATGTGCTCCGCGACACGTTCGGTGGCGACGCCGGCGCGTGCGACACCGTGACGCCACGCGGCGGCCTCGCCGACGCGATCCCGGACGTTGCGGAACGCTGGCTGCGCGCGCGAGGGCACGCCGTGCATCGGTCCTCGCGCGTTAGGGTGGCGACCGCCGGCGACCGCGTGCAACTGACCGGGCGCGCCGGCCTGCGCGCCGCGGACGCGATCATCGTCGCCGTCGGCCCGCATCAGCTCGCGGCGGCGTTCGACGCCGAACTCGTCACGCGCGATCCGGCAGTAGCATCGGCGCTGCGCGCGGTGAGCACGTTCGAGTGGCAGCCGATCGTCACCGTGTACCTCGGGTATGCCGGCGCCGTGACGGTGCCTCGTGCGCTGGTGCGGCTCGACGACGCCCCTGGACAATGGCTGTTCGACCGACCCGATATCCTCGCTCGCGCTGCGCCGTCGGCGACGCGACCGGCCTTTGCGACGCTGCTGTCGGTCGTGATCAGCGCGCACGGCCCGCACGAGGCGCTCGATCACCCGTCGCTGACAGCGGCGGTCGATGCGCAGCTCCGCCGGTTGCGCCCGTCGCTGCCGGCGCTGCGCTGGTCGCAGGTAATCGCCGAGCGGCGCGCCACGTATTCATGCGTGCCGGGCCTTTCGCCGCCGCGCTGCGGCCTTCTGACCGGCCACGTATACATCGCCGGCGACTACACGTATCCGGCGCTTCCGGCGACACTGGAGTCCGCGGTACGCAGTGGCATCTGCGCCGCGCGGGCCGTTATCGACGGACAGCGGCCATGAGACTCGCGGGTACGTCAGTTGCGGCTTCGCAGCAGACGCTGCTGCTCGCGCGTCCACTCGCGCTCCTTGATCGTCGCGCGCTTGTCGTGCTGCTTCTTGCCCTTTGCGAGTCCGATCTCGAGCTTGACCCGGCCCTTGGTGTAATGCAGGTCGATCGGCGTCAGTGTGTAGCCCGACCGCTCGACCTTGCCGATGAGCCGGTTGATCTCCTCGCGGTGCATCAGGAGTCGGCGCGTCCGCGTCGGGTCGGGCTGGACGTGCGTGGACGCCGTGGACAGCGGCGCGATGTGCGCGCCGATCAGCATCAGGTCGCCGTTCCTGACCACGACGTAGCCTTCCTTGAGGTTGGCGCGCCCACCGCGGATCGCCTTGACCTCCCAGCCTTCGAGGGCGATGCCGGCCTCGAACCGTTCCTCGATAAAATAGTCGTGGAAGGCTTTCCTGTTCTCGACGATGCTCACGGCGCGCCCGATGTCTGCTGATTTCCCTGTATCGCCATTCTACGCGGCGGGTTGCACGGCACGGGCCGGCCGACGGGCGTTCCTGACGGTGGCGAGGCGATGAACTGCGTCCGGAAACACGTTCTCGTGCCCCATCAAGCATCGCAGATGTTCGCGCTCGTCGATGACATCGATTCGTATCCACGGTTCCTGCCGTGGTGCGGAGGCGCGCGCGTGCTGCAGACGCTGGACAACCGCAAGACCGCGCGCGTGGACATCGACTATCACGGGGTACGCGCGTATTTCACGACCGACAACGTCAACCACGCGCCCGAATCGATCGTCATCACGCTGAAGGATGGGCCGTTTCGCCGTCTTCACGGCGAATGGCGATTCCGGGCGCTCGGCGAACTCGGCTGCCGCGTCGAGTTCGACCTGTCGTACGAGTTCGCGACGATGCTGCTCGACCGGGCGATCGGGCCGGTGTTCGCGCACATCGCGGATACGCTGATCGACGCCTTCGTGCGGCGGGCCGAGGCGGTCCACGCCGACCGCTGACGAAGCCGTTGCGCATTTACGTTGCCTACGTCGCGCCCGACGGCGAAGTTCTCGTCGCGCTCGACGTTGCCGCCGGCACCACGGTCGCCGACGCGCTGGGGCTGCGTGCGGTGACTGAACGGCTGCCGGTCGCTCCGGATCCCGCGGGCCTTGCGATATTCGGCGAGCGCGTCAGCGGTGCCACGCCGCTGCGCGACGGCGATCGCATCGAGATTACCCGACCACTTCACGCCGACCCGAAGAACATGCGCCGCGATCGCGCCGGCCGCCACGCCGCGACCGGAAAAACGCCGCCGCGGCGGCGTCGTGGATTGCGGACCGCCGGCTGACACGTTGCACGGCGCCCTGCTGCACGGCGCCCTTGACTCGCCAACGAATTTCGGGACAATCGCGCGGTGCCCGCCGTCCGCCCGCTGAATGTCCCGCGCCTCGTCGCGTCGATCGCCGCAGCCGCTGCTTTGCATGCAACGATCGCCGTGGCGGCGGAACGGCCGGCAAACCCAACCCTCGCCGAATCGGCGCGCGTCTCGCTGGTAACGGCGGCGGACCGCGTGGTGGAAGGCACGCGCGAGATCCGCCTGCTTGCACTGTCGCTCGTCGGCATCGGCTACCGCTACGGCGGCGAAACGCCGGCGCA
>JBDTNI010000352.1:0-2744 GCA_039933815.1 Betaproteobacteria bacterium | reverse complement strand
CCTTCCATCAATGCTTCTTGCTTGTTACGCTCGCGTTTGCGCTTGCGATCATCCCCGCCTGGTTCATCCGCAACGACGGCAACAACGGGAGATAGCCATGTACCAAAGGATTCTCGTCGCATTCGACGGTTCGCCGGAAAGCCGCGTCGCCGTGGACGAATGCTCGCACCTGATGACGGTGTCGGGCCGCGAAATCCATCTCGTCTGCGTGTTGCACGATCCGTCGCCGTACCTGCTCGCGGGCGAGTTCGTGCCTGAGCCCGCGCTGGCCATCGACCGCTCCCGAATGGAGGGTGATCTCAACCAGGCCGCTGCGATGCTGACCGAACGCGGGTTCTCCGTGACGACGCACCTGCAGGACGGCGAGCCGGTCGACGTCATCTCGCGTCTGGTGGAGTCGCTGCGCATCGACCTCGTCATCGTCGGCCACCGGCGAACGAAAAAATTCGCGCTGCGCTGGTGGCGGGGCTCCGTCGATTCGCTGCTCATCGACCGCGTGCGGTGCAGCATCCTCGTCGCCGGAGACCCGCACCACGCCTGAGCTTCAGCGCGCGTCGCCGGCGATCGCATTGACGGTGGCGAGCGCGACGAGCGCCGCGGTTTCGGCGCGCAGCGTGCGCGCCCCGACGTGCACCGCCACGGCGCCCGCATCGCGGAGCTGACCAAGCTCGGCGTCGTCGAATCCTCCTTCCGGGCCGACGATGACGAATCGGGGCACGACTGCGGATGCGAACGCGGCGAGCGAACGCGTCGCCGCCGCGTCGAGCACCGCCATCGGCCCGCTCCCAGCACGCGTGGCGACCCATTCGGCAAGCGCTGCGACCGGGGAGACAACGGGTATGCGATTGCGACCGCACTGCTCGCACGCGGCAGACACGATCTGGCGCCAGTGCGTCACGCGATGGGCAAGCCGCGAGTCGGGTACACGCTGCGTGCGCGCCGACTGCACCGGCACGATCGCCGCGGCGCCGAGTTCCGCCGCCTTGCGCACGATGAAATCCATCATGTCGACGGCCACGATCGACTGGACGAGCACCACCGGCATCGGCGCTTCACGCTCGACAGGGTCGTGCGCATCGACACGAACGACGACCCCGCGCCGCGCGATATCGACGATCGTGGCCGCATATTCGCCACCGGCGCCGGTGAACAGCGCGAGACGGTCGCCGGTGCGCATGCGCAGGGCGTGCGAAACGTGGCGCACCGCGGCGTCGGACAGCGCGTAATCGCCGCCGACGTCGGGCAAGCGCTCGGCGCCGACGAAGATCCGGGGCGTCAGCACGGCGGTGCTACGATGGGCGTACGACGGTTTTGCGTCCAACGCACGCGAGGAATGCCATGTCCGATTCGCCATCGCCGGTCACGCTCGGGTGGCCCGCCGCGCAGTTCGACCTTCCGGGCACCGATGGACACCGGCATACGCTCGACAGCGCGCGAGGTTCGGCGGGGGTGGTCGTCATGTTCATCTGCAATCATTGCCCGTACGTCAAAGCCGCGATCGGCCGCATCGTGCGCGACATGGGTGGGCTGGCGCCGCTCGGCATCGGCAGCATCGCGATCATGAGCAACGACGCCGCTGCGTATCCGGCGGATTCGTTCGACAACATGAGAACCTTCGCGACGTCGCACGACTTCGGGTTTCCGTATGTCATCGACGAAACGCAGGACACCGCACGCGCGTACGACGCCGTATGCACGCCAGAGTTCTTCGGTTTCGACCGGGAGCTGACGCTCGCCTATCACGGACGTCTCGACGACGCGGGACGCGCAACGGGCGATGCGGCGAAGCGCGAGCTGTACGACGCGATGGCGGCGGTCGCGCGCACGGGCCGCGCGCCCGTCGAGCAGTTCGCGTCAATCGGCTGCACGATCAAGTGGCGGACGCCGCCGTCGTCAAAGGAATGGACGTAGCGCGTCCAGCACTTCGCCCGGCCGCTCGGCCATCAGGCTGTGGCCGGTTTCGGCAAGCGTCACGGTGCGCACGTCCTGCAGCGTGGCGATCAGCGCAGTCGTCGAGCGCGGCGGCGCCATCAGGTCGCGGGCGGCGAGTATCGCGAGCGTCGGGCAGCGGACCGCCGCCGCGGCAGCGAGGCCGCCGGAATAGCGGTGGCATGCGGTCAAGTCGATCGACAGCACGTCGTCGCGACAGCGCTCGAGGAGGCGCACTGCGTTGCCCGTCATCCACATCCCGGGCATCTCGTTGCCGCCGAGTTGCGCGCCCGCGCTGAACGACCAGCCGTTGATGAGCTCGTACGCGACGTGGTCGTTGCGCGCCGCCGCCGCGAGCAGGTCGTCGTTGACGTTCATCGGCACCGCCGGCCCGAGCAGCGCGAGCGCACGCACGCGATCCGGCCTGCGCGCCGCGAACTCAAGTGCCACGAGCGACCCGAGCGAATGGCCGGCCACACTCGCGCCGTCGAGCGCAGCCGCGTCCATCACGTCGCGCAACCAGTCGGCAAGGGCTTCCACGCTCGGCAGCGCTTCGCCACCCGAACGGCCGTGACCCGGCAGGTCGACCGCGAGCACGTTGCGCCCGTGCGATGCGAAGTACCTCGATTGCAGCGCGAAGACGCCGTGGTCGTTCGCGGCCCCATGCACGAAAATCACCGTCGGCTGCGACCGGTCGAACGATCGCGTCCCGCTATACGCATAGACGGCGTGACCGCCGACAACCAGATTCATCCAGCCTTCCCCGCCGCGTACAGCGCGCGGCTCAGGTCCTCGATGAGGTCGGCGGGATCTTC
>JBDTNI010000351.1:0-2757 GCA_039933815.1 Betaproteobacteria bacterium | reverse complement strand
CAACGCAGCATGGCGGCCGATTTCGCCGCGAACTATCGAGCGAATTTACGGGACAAAACACTAGCACGCAGCGCAGCGTCGCGCTGCTCGTCACGTGCGAGCACGGCGGCAACCGCATTCCCGCGGCCTACGCCGCGCTCTTCCGCGGCTGCCGACAACTGCTCGATTCACATCGCGGTTACGATCGGGGCGCGCTGGTGATGGCGCGAGCGCTGGCGCGTGCGTTCGACGCGCCGCTTCTCGGCTCGACCGTCAGCCGGTTGCTCGTCGAGCTCAACCGCTCGCCTGGACGGCAGTTTCGCGAATCGCCGGTGATGCGGCTCGCGTCGGGCGCCACGCGTGCGGCGCTCTGCGAGCGCTACTACACGCCGCACTGGACCGCCGCGGAGGCGTTCGTCGCCGCGGCCGTCGCAGCGGGGCGGCGCGTGCTGCACGTCTCGTCGCATTCGTTCACGCCATCGCTCGATGGCGCGATCCGCACCGCCGACGTCGGCCTTCTCTACGACCCGCGGCGATCGCGCGAGCGTGCGCTGTGCAAGCGATGGCAGGCGACGCTTCGCACGCGGATTCCCGGATGGATCACGCGCCGCAATTATCCGTATCGCGGAAGCGGCGACGGCCTGACGCGCTACCTGCGATCGCGTTTCGCCGACGACGCGTATTGCGGCATCGAGCTCGAGATCAACCAGAAGCACGTTGGCGACGCCGGTTCGATCGCAGCCCTCGAGCGCGCAGCGATCGTTGCCGCACTGCGTGACGCGCTCTCCGGTGACCCTAGGCCTTTCCGTTCGCCTTGAAGAACGCCAGCGTCCGCGACCACGCGAGCTTGGCCGCCGCCTCGTCAGAGCGCGGCGTGGTGTCGTTGTGGAAGCCGTGCTGGACGCCCGGATAGACGTGCGCTTCGTAGTGGACGTTGTTCTTCTTCAACGCTGCCTCCCACGCGGGCCATCCGCCGTTGATGCCGGCGTCCTCGCCGGCGTAGTGGATCAGGCGGACGGCGTCATCCACCGGACGCGAGCCCGAACGCCGACGCGAGCAGCTCGTACGAGCGCCGGCGAGCCGCGGCATCGTACGTCCATGTCACGACGACCAGTTCTTCGAGTGCCAGGCGCTGCGCAAGTTCGGTCAGCCGGGCCGCCACCGACTCGCCGGTACCGACGATCGCCTTCCGCCGCAGCGCGTCGATCGTTGCGCGCTCGGCGTCGGTATACGGATACGTCGTCGCGAAGTCCGGAGCTACGAGCGGCTTGCGAACGCCCTGCTCGAAGCCGACGCGCCAGTGCTCGCGCGTCTTCAGCAGGTGCTCCGCCTCCGCCCGTGTATCTGCGGCGAGCGCGAACACGCAGATCGTCGCCTGCGGCGCCGGGTGCCGGACGCTCGGCCGGTAACTGCGGCGGTACAGCGACAGCGCTTCCTCGACGCCGCGCCCCTCGCTGAAGAAATAGGCGAACGCGTAGGGGAGCCCGAAATGCGCGGCGAGCTGGGCGCCGTAGTCGGAGCTGCCGAGGATCCAGATCTCGGGCGCGGTGGCGCCGGTCGGGTGCGCCTTGATCGCCGCAAACGGATGACCGTCGTCGAGCGGCGCTCCTGCAACCCACGCGCCGAGGTCGAGCACCTGCCGGGGAAACTCGTCGGCGGCGTTGGCGTGCGGATTGAGCGCGTGCGCGGTGAGCCGATCCGAGCCGGGTGCGCGGCCGACGCCGAGATCGATGCGACCCGGCGCGATCGCTTCGAGCACGCGGAACTGCTCGGCGACCTTCAGCGCCGAATAGTGCGGCAGCATGACGCCGGCGCTGCCGACTCGAATGCGCGACGTCGTCGCCGCGATCGCCGCCATCAGCACCTCGGGCGCGGTGCCGACGATGCTGTCGCTGTTGTGATGCTCGGACACCCAGTAGCGGTGATACCCGAGCCGCTCGCAAAGCTGCGCGAGCGCGATGGATTCGCGGATCGCCGCGGACTGTTCCACGCCTTCGGACGCCGTCGACTGGTCGAGAACCGACAGCTTCATGCCGGCGCGCCCCGAAATCGTTGCCGTTGCGCCATCGCCGCGGTCTACGGTTCGATCGTCATCATCACCGGCGCGTGATCGCTCGTGCCCACGTCGGCCAGGACGACACAGTCGGTGACGCGTTGCGCGATCGACCCCGACGCAAGTATGTAATCGATGCGCCACCCGATGTTGCGCTGGCGCATGTTGCGCCACGGTGGCCACCACGTGAACATCGCGTCGCCGTCGGGATGCTGCGCCCGGCCGACGTCGACGAAGTGATCGCCGAGCAGCCGGTCGAACAGCACGCGCTCTTCCGGACGCTGTCCGATGACACCCGGCTTGCGCTCGCGCGGGTGCACGTCGATGTCGGCGTGCGCCACGTTGAGATCGCCGCAGAGAATGACGTCGCGTCCCTCCGCGTGCAGCGCGCCGGCCCAGTCGGCGAGGTGCGTGAGGAAATCCATTTTCGCCGGGTAGTCCTTGCCGCCGTTGGGAACGTATGCCGATGCGATGACGAGGTTGCCGAGCGCCACCTGCACGATGCGCGTTTCCATGTCGAACGCCGGATGCGTGAACGCGGGTGGCGTGGGATACAGCGCCTGGCTCACGTGGAGCGACACGCCCGAATAGGCGCGCATCCCGTGCCAGTAGACGTGATAATCCGCGTGGCTGCAGCGAGCGGGAACCTGCGACGGCTCCGCCTTCAGTTCCTGCAGGCACACGACGTCGGGGCGGTCGCGGTCGAGCCATTCGCACAGTTGCGC
>JBDTNI010000350.1:0-2782 GCA_039933815.1 Betaproteobacteria bacterium | reverse complement strand
GCCAGCAGCAGGTTGGCGAGTTCGGCGAAGCCGCCGCCGGCGTCACGCGTCGTGATATAGGCGGGCAGGGCAGGCAGGCGGTCGAGGAAACGGCAGAGGTTCGCGACGCCCACGGCGTTCGGAAAATACGCGAACATCGGCGCGTCGTTGGGCGAGTCGCCGGCGAAGACGAACGTGTCGCGGACGGCGTCGAGGTCCTGGCCGAACGCCTCGCGCATCAACGTGCGGGTCATCGCAAGCTTGTCGTAGGCGCCGAACCAGCCGTTCACGTGGATCGAGCTCACCTTCGCGGTCATCCCCTCCGCCTGCATCATCGCGACAATGCGCTCTACGCTCGATGACGGCAGCGGGTCGACGTCCTCGCAGTAATCGATGGCGAGGTCGGTTTCGCGGTAGCGCTGGTCGGACGCCAGCGCGCTGCCCGGCACGGTTGCAACGATCGCCGCGCCGATGCCGGCGAGCTTCACGCGAGCCGCCGCGCGGGCGGCGTCGGGCGCCTCGAACCGACGTACGAGCGCGCGACGAACCGGATCGAAGCGCATGTAGAACGCGCCGTTTTCGCCGACGACCGCGTCGACGGGCCACATCCTGGCGATGTGATCGCACCAGCCCGCCGGCCGGCCCGTGACGGGAATGACAAGCTTGCCCGCGTCGTGCAGGCGCTGCAGCGCGCCGTACGCCTCTGCCGTCAGCCGGCCGTCGGTGGTCAGCGTGTCGTCGATGTCCGTGAGCACGACGCGTATCCGCCGACGCACGGACTGGGGCATCGATGCGAGGGGAAGGGGCGTCACGCGTCGACGAATGCCGCGACGCGCGCGCGCTGCGCAGCGGTCATCGGCAATCCGCACTTGGTGCGCCGCCACAGGATGTCGTCGCCGCCGATCGCCCATTCCTCCGCGCACAGGTATTCGATCTCGCGTTCGACGAGACCTTCTCCGAAATCCTCGCCGAGGTCCGCCGGCGTCCTGGCGTCGCCGAGCACCGCCACCGCGCGCGTGCCGTGGCGATCGGCGAGCGCGACGCGCAGCGCGTCCGGGCTTTGCGGGTAGCGTGCGGCGAGCTCCTCGATCCACGCGGCCAGACCGCCTGCCGGCAGGTCGCCGCCCGGCAGCAGCGCTTCGCGGGTCCACGCCGGCCGCATCGCCGGGAAGAACGGCTGCAACTCAAAGAGCGCGGACTCGGCGAGCTTGCGGTATGTCGTGATCTTGCCGCCGAACACCGACAGCACCGGCGCGACGCCGCGCGCGGCGCCATCGCGGCCGGCGTCGAGTTTCAGCACGTAGTCGCGCGTGACTGCGGACGGATCGCTCGAGCCATCGTCGTACAACGGTCGGACGCCGCTGTACGTCCACGCGATATCGGAGGCGGCGAGCGGTTTTTCGAGGTAGTCGTTCGCGAGCGTCAGCAGGTAGTCGGTTTCCTCCGCAGATATCGCCGGGTCGTCGTAGCGCCGGACCGGCACGTCGGTCGTGCCGATCAGCGAGTACTGCTGCTGGTAGGGGATGACGAACACGATCCGGTGGTCGGCGTTTTGCAGGATGTACGCGTGCGCTTCGGCGTGGACGCGCGGCACGACGATGTGGCTGCCCTTGACGTGGCGCACCTTCGCCTCGACCGGCGTATCGCTGACGAGTCCGAGAACGTCGCCCACCCACGGTCCGGCGGCATTGACGAGCGCGCGCGCGGTCACCTCGCGGGTTGTGCCGTCGCGCGACGCGAGCGTTGCGCGCCACACGCCGTGGTCGCGACGCGCCTGACGCAGCATCGTCCGCACCTCGATGCGAGCGCCGCGCTCGCGCGCGTCGAGCGCGTTGCAGACGACGAGCCGCGCATCGTCGACGCGCGCATCGGCGTAGGCGAAGCCGCGTGTGAAGCGGGGCTTGAGCCCGGCACCGTAGCGGGTGCCGCGCAGCGCCACGCCGAACGACTTCGGCAGCGTCATCCTGCCACCGAGCCGGTCGTACAGAAAGAGGCCCGCCCGGATCATCCAGGCCGGTCGCAGATGCGGTTCGTGCGGCAACACGAACAGCAGCGGCTCGATCAGATGCGGCGCGGCGCGCAGCAGCACTTCCCGCTCGGCCAGCGCTTCGGCGACCAGCCGGAATTCGTAATGCTCGAGATAGCGCAGGCCACCGTGGATGAGCTTGGTGCTCCACGACGACGTGTGTGCCGCGAGGTCGTCCTGCTCGACGAGCAGCACGGACAACCCGCGACCGGCGGCGTCGCGGGCGATGCCGACGCCATTGATGCCACCGCCGATGACGAGCAGATCGTAGGGACGCGTGTCCATGGGCGGCGCGATTCTACCGGATGGTCGCGCCGGGCCGCGACGCAGCGCGGCGCGACGCCGCAACCCAGGTTTCCACGCACCGAGCCGCCGTCGCGACACCCTGCTCGCCCGCCATCGCTCGGCAACGTGCCGCAGTGCGTGCTCCGGGCTAGTGGCCTGTCGGATGCGTCATCGCGGCCGGGTCCACCCAGCGGTCGAAATCGTCGGCGCTGACGAGTCCGAGCCCCAGCGCCGCGTCGCGCAGCGTCAGGTTCTCGCGATGCGCCTTGAGCGCGATCTTCGCGGCGTTCTCGTAACCGATGTGCGGGTTGAGCGCGGTGACGAGCATCAGCGACCGCTCGACGTTCGCATGGATGCGCGCGAGAGCGGGCTCGATGCCCTGCGCGCAACGCTCGTCGAACGACGAGATCGCGTCGGCGAGCAGCGCGACCGATTCCAGCACGCCGTGCAGCATCACCGGCTTGTAGACGTTGAGCTGGAAATTGCCCTGGC
>JBDTNI010000349.1:0-2787 GCA_039933815.1 Betaproteobacteria bacterium | reverse complement strand
GGCATCAGCCTTCCGGGAACCGGCGAAGTGCCGGTCGCACCGGTGTACGTCGACGGCGAAAAGACCGTGACGCTGAAAGGCGATCGCATCGCCGAAGCGTTCGAGGCGCTCGTGAGCGACTATGTGCGCGCAACGTACGGCGGCGAGACCCCCGCCGCGCATCTGCGCCCCGAACGCAAGTCGATCCCGATCCGGCGCGCCGATCGCGCGCGTGCCGTCGACGCCGAACCCGTTCGCGACTGACTACCTCCTGTCGGCTGTCGCGCCGTAGCGCGACGGGGTTGCAGTCGCTGACGGCCGACGCCTTCCGCGCTAGACTGCGTGATCGAAAACACGCGCCTCCCACGCGCGGCGAAGGAGGAATAGATGGCGCCAGCAGACGGACTCCGCAGGCCCGGCAGGCGGCGCGCGATCCTGCGCGCGCTCGGCGCGGGTGCATTGCTCGGTACACCTGCGCTTCGCGCGCTCGCGGCCGACGGCTACGACTTGCCTTTCGGCAATGGCCAGCGCCCGCTCGTCAAATACCCGCAGAAGCGGCCGCTCGCCGTACTGACCGCACGCCCCCCGCAACTCGAGACGCCGTTCGAGGTGTTCAACGAGGGCGCGGTCACACCGAACGACGCATTCTTCGTCCGCTACCACCTCGCCGGCGTTCCGACCGACATCGACGGCGACGCCCATCGGATCGCGATCAAGGGCAAGGTTGCGACGCCGCTGACGCTATCGGTGGCCGATCTGCGCAAGATGGACGCCGTCGAGTATTACGCCGTCAATCAATGCTCGGGGAACAGCCGCGGGTTCTTCGAGCCGCGCGTCGGCGGCGGCCAGCTCGCCAACGGCGCGATGGGCAACGCAAAGTGGCGAGGCGTCACGCTGAAATCCGTGCTCGCCAAGGCGGGTGTGCTGCAGGGCGCGCGCCAGGTGAGATTCGACGGTCTCGATGGTCCCGTGCTGCCCGCGACGCCCGATTTCGTCAAGGCGCTCGACATCGATCACGCGCTCGACGGCGAGGTCATGATTGCCTACGCGATGAACGACGCCGATCTGCCGTTGCTGAACGGCTACCCGGTCCGGCTGGTCGTTCCGGGCTTCTACGGCACCTACTGGATGAAGCACCTGTCGGAGATCACGGTGCTGGACGGCGTCCTCAGCGACTTCTGGATGTCGACCGCGTACCGGATTCCGGACAACAACTGCGCCTGCGTGCCGCCGGGGACGGCGCCGGCCAGCACGGTGCCGATCAACCGCTTCAACGTGCGTTCGTTCGTCACCAGCGTGCGCGACGGCGCCACCGTGCCCGCCGCCAAGCCGCTGGAGTTGCGCGGGCTCGCGTTCGACGGCGGATACGGCATCCGCGACGTGTCGGTGTCCGCCGACGGCGGCCGGAAGTGGACGTCTGCGAACCTCGGCCGCGATCTCGGCAAATACTCGTTCCGCGAATGGCAGCTGAGCGCCACGCTGCCAGAGGGAATGCACGAAATCAAGGTCCGCGCGGTGAATTCGATCGGGCAGTCGCAGCCCTCGGAGCCGCTGTGGAATCCATCCGGCTACATGCGCAACGTCGTCGAAACGACGCGCGTTCGCGCCGCATGAAAGGACGCCCGATGACCCGCGTCAAATCGGTCGCGCTGTTGACAGCCGCTGTCGCCGTGCTGATCGCGTTCCCTGTGAAGAGTCTGCGTATCCAACTCCCCGCCGAGACGGCCACGTTGAAGTCCGGCGATGGCTCCGAGCTTGCGAACCGGCAATGCATGACCTGTCATTCGGCCGACTATGTCAGCGTGCAGCCGCCCGGCAAGCCGATGGCGTTCTGGAAGGGCGAGGTCGAGAAGATGAAGAAGGTCTACGGCGCGCCGATTCCGGACGACCAGATCGAACCGATCGCGCGCTACCTGACGCACGCGTACGGCGACGGCAAGTAACGGCGACGGCGCTCGACCCCGGCGTCGGCCCTCGACCCCGGCGTCATACGCCGGCGCGATCCGGGGCCGACGCGGGTTGGAGCCCCGGTTACAGCCGGTGCGTCATGTCGGTCACGGCAAGCACGGGCCACTGCGCCTCACCGGCGCCGAGCAGCAGCACCTTGAAGAGTTCGCCCATCTCGGCCGGCGACAGCAGCGTTTGCGCGGCGGACGCGGCGCGCAAATAGGGCAGGCCTTCCGGCGGGCCGACCGCCTGCAAGAGGTCGAGCAGACCGCAGCCGACCAGCAGCGACGCCTGCGTCGTGAAACCCGTGACGCGCAGGCCCGCGCGCGTTGCCGCGTCGGCAATGGCGGTGAAATCGACGTGCGTCGTCAGGTCCGACAGTCCCGGCCACAGAAACGGGTCGGCATGCACGCGGTGACGGTAATGCCCGACGATCGTCCCGGCGCTGCGCTGCGGATGGAAATACTCGCGCTGCGGGAAACCGTAGTCGACGATGAGCATGCCGCCATTCGTCAACCGGCGACCGACGGTTCCGACGAGCGCCTCCGCGGCGAGATTGATTTCACTGACGTAGTCGCCTTCGACGGGAAAGCGCGACCGCGCGGCGTCGAGCACCCGCGCATCGGCCAGCACGCGATCTTCGAACGCGAACGCCGTGCCTGTCCACGCGACGCCGTGTTCGAGCCACGCTCCGTCGCGGCGCGCAACCAGGCGCGGCGCGACCGCATCGAGCACTTCGTTCATCACGACGACGCCGTCGATCGCCGCCGGCACGCGATCGATCCACTCGATACGCGTGCGCTCGGCGACGCCGGCCGCGGCGGCGGCCGCCGCCTGGCGTGACTTCAGCTCGGGACTGAT
>JBDTNI010000348.1:0-2795 GCA_039933815.1 Betaproteobacteria bacterium | reverse complement strand
GCAGCTGGTAGGGGGCAACGACGACCCGCGAACCGGTTCGCGGCAGGCCCGGCGCGAGCGGCGGCGCCGCGCAGCCGGCGATGGCCGCGGCCAGAACTGCGAGGGGAACGAGGCGATGCCGCACCGCATCACGCCGGCAAGGGCGTCGCGACGACGCGGCGGATCGCCCCGCGCAGACCCGGCCACTCTTCCGCCAGCATCGCGAATCGGACATGGTCGCGCCATCGGCCCCCGATCTTCACGTAGCGGCGCGAGTACCCTTCGCGATCGAAACCCAGCCGCGTGAGCAGCGCGAGCGAGCGGCGGTTCGCGGGCTGGACGTTCGCCTCCACGCGGTGAAGCTTGAGTCGCCTGAACGCCGCGTCGAGCGCGAGCGCAAAACCTTCGGTCATGTAGCCGTCGCCAGCAAGCGCCGCGAACCCGTAGTAGCCGACGTACGCGCTGTTGAATGCGCCGCGGACGATCTCGCTGAAATTGACGACGCCCGCGAACGCATCGTCGTCACTGCGCACGACGAGGAAACCCACGTTGCGGCCCGCGGCCGGCGTGGACCGGTAGCGCGCCACGTAGGCGGCGAACGCCGCGGACGTCGACGGCGCCTGCACCCACCGGCCGTGGAGCGCACGGCTCAGTCTCACCTGTTCGACGAAACGTCGCTCGTCGTCCAGCCGCAGCGGCCGCAGGTGGACCCGTTTGCCCGTCATCAGGGGCCGCTCGCCGCGCGTTGGCATAATGGTCATTTTACGCATGGACCCATTGCGCGCCCGGCACGGCATGTCCGCCACCACCCCGACTGCAGTCGCCCAGGCCGCGCGCCCCGCGTCGCGGCAATGCCGGTGAGCGCCTGGCTCGAGGGCCGCGTCGTCGGCCGCCGGCGCTGGAGCGACAGCCTGTTCTCGCTGCAGGTCGAGGCGCCCCAGTTGACCTTCGTCGCCGGCCAGTTCGCGCGGATCGCGCTGCCCGCGCCCCCCGAATCAAAGGAACCCATGATCGGGCGGCCGTATTCGTTCGTGAATCCGCCGACGCTGCAGCCGCATGAATTCTATTTCATCATCCTGCCGGAAGGCCCGTTGTCACCGCGGCTGGCTGCGCTCGCTGCAGGGGACAGCGTGTGGCTCGCACCGCGCGCGAACGGCTTTTTCAGCATCGGCGAAACCGCGGCTGCCGAGTCGCTGTGGTGCCTGTCGACCGGCACCGGCATCGGCCCGTTCCTGTCGATGCTCCGAACCGATGCGCCCTGGGCGAAGTTCGGGCGCGTCGTGCTCGTTCACTCGGTCCGTCACGCACACGAGCTCACCTACCGCGGCGAGATCGCGGGGATCGCTGACGCCCACGCCGGCGCGTTCGACTACGTTCCGATGGTGAGTCGCGACACCGCGCCTGACGCACTGGCCGGACGCATTCCCGCGGCGATCGACGATGGGCGGCTCGAGGCGCGCGTTCGCCTGTCGCTGACGCCTGAGAACGCCCACGCGATGCTGTGCGGCAATCCGGCGATGGTCGACGACGTGCAGCGGGTGCTGGCGACGCGCGGCATGCGCCGCCACCGGCGGCGCGAACCGGGTCACATCACGCTGGAGACCTACTGGTAGGGGGCACACGGTCGACTGCACAATCCAGCGCCCGACCGACGATTTCGCCGAGGTCGGGTGACAGCGTGCCGCGCGCCGCGAGACGTTCGAGCTGCGCCATCATCCGCGCGCGGTACGGTTCCGCGTAGCGCGTCCACGGGTTGAACGCGCAGGCGAGCGCCGCCGCGAGTTGCGGATTGATTGCGTCGAGCGCCGCGGCCTGATCGGCGACGAACGCGTAGCCGGCGCCGTCGTCGCCGTGGAACCGCGCGAAGTTGCGTAACGCGTATGCGCCAACGAGCGACCGAACGCGGTTCGGATTGTGCGCGTTGAACCGCGGATGCCGGATCAGCGCCTGCACCACGGGCAGCGTATCGGCGCGGGTGCTCTGCGCGCGCATCTCGAACCATTTGTCGAGCGCGAGAGGCTCGTCGCGCCAGCGCGTCTCGAAACGCGCGAACAGTGCGTCGTGCGCCGCCGACGACGAGTCGCGCAGTGCCGAGAGCGCCCCGATCGCATCGGTCATGTTGTCGGCCGCGTCGTAATGCGCTACCGCCAGCGATTGCGCGGCTGCGTCATCGAGCGCGCCGAGATATCGCAGGCACCGGTTGTTGAGGCTGCGGCGGCCGCCGTGCCCGGCATCGCGCGAGTACGGCGCCGTCGCGCGCGTGCGCGCATGAGTGGCCTCGAACTCGCGGCGAAGCACACCGGCCAGGGCGCGCTCGACGTAAGCGAATGCCGCGGCGATGCCGTGGGGCTCGGTCACTGCCTCGAGCGACGCGACGTAGGCGGCGTCGGGCAGCTTCAGCGCCAGCGCGCGCAACGCGGCATCGCTGTCGTCATCCGCCAGCAGCCGGGCGACGATTTGCGGCAATGGTGGCGGCAGTTCGAGCGCAAGGCCGCGCCGGTGCGACTCCGCGACGCGCAATATCGCGTTGACGAACAGTCGCTGCGCGGCGTCCCAGCGGTTGACGGCGTCGCTGTCGTGCGACGCGAGCAGTGCCAGCGATGCGTCGTCGTAGTCGAACTCGACGCTGACGGGCGCCGAGAACCCGCGCAGCAGCGACGGCACCGGAATCGTCTCGATATCGGCGAACAAGAATCGATGTCGGGCCGACGTGAGCTCGAGCACGCGCGTGGTGTCGCTGGTGGGCGCTTCGCCGGTGAGCCGCAGCGGCAGGTCGCGGCCATCGCGTCCGACGAGGCCGACGGCGAACGGTATGT
>JBDTNI010000347.1:0-2804 GCA_039933815.1 Betaproteobacteria bacterium | reverse complement strand
GCGATGGTGTTCGAGAAGGCGTCGACGCGCACGCGCGTGTCGTTCGAAGCCGGCATGAACCAGCTCGGCGGCATCGCGATCAACCTCACCCGCAGCGACACGCAGCTTTCGCGCGGCGAGCCGATCGAGGACGTCGCGCGCGTCGTCTCGCGCATGGTCGACGTCGTGATGATCCGCACGTTCGAGCAGGCGATCATCGCGCGCTTCGCCGAACACAGCCGCGTACCCGTGATCAACGGCCTGACCAACGAATACCATCCGTGCCAGGTCCTCGCCGATGTCTATACCTACATCGAGCACCGCGGATCGATCGACGGACGGACGGTCGCATGGATCGGCGACGCGAACAACGTGCTCGCGACGTGGCTGCAGGCAGCGGCGATTTTCGGGTTTCGCGTCCGCGTGTCGTCCCCCCCGGGATACCGGATGCCGACGCAGGACGTCGACGCCCGGTATTGCGCGTATTCCGACGACCCCGCAGACGCGTGCGACGGTGCCGACATCGTCACGACTGACGTGTGGACGAGCATGGGTTTCGAAGCCGAGAACGAGACGCGCAAGCGTGCATTCGTGAACTGGCAGGTCGATACCACGCTGATGCGCCACGCGAAGCCCGACGCGCTGTTCATGCACTGCCTGCCTGCACATCGCGGCGAGGAAGTCGCGGCCGACGTGATCGACGGCCCGCAGAGCGTCGTTTGGGACGAGGCCGAGAACCGGCTGCACGCGCAGAAAGCCTTGCTGGAATATCTGGTCTGCGGAAGGGTCCGCAGCTGACTTCTTGGAGCCAACGATGCTGAAACGACTGACGATGCTTTTGATGGCGGCGGCGCTCGCGCTGCCGGCCTTCGCCCAGACATGGCCGGAGCGGCCGATCCGCTTTTTGATGACGGCCCCCGCCGGCAGCTCGATCGACGTGCTCGGACGCGCGATCGCCGACAAGCTGAAGGACCGGCTCGGCCAGCCCGTCGTCGTCGAAAACAAGCCCGCGGCGGGCGGCACGGTCGCCACCGCCGAGGTCGCGCATTCGTCGCCGGACGGCTACACGATGGTGCTCGCGTACAACGGCCCGCTGTCGTTCTCGCCGCTGTTGCAGAAACTGCCGTACGACGTCGCAACGGATCTCGCGCCGGTGATCATCACGTCGAGCCAGCCGAACGTGCTCGCCGTCAATGCGACGCTGCCGGTCAAATCGGTTGCGGATCTCGTCGCGTACGCGAAGGCTAACCCCGGCAAGCTCAACTACGCCTCCGTGGGCAACGGCAGCTCGTCGCACCTCAACATGGAGCTTTTCAAGAGCGTCGCGGGATTCGATGCCCTGCACGTGCCGTTCAACGGCTCGCCGCCGGCCGTCAAATCGACGGTGCAGAACGATACGCAGATGATCTTCGCCGTGATGCAGCCGCTGCAGGCGCAGATCAAGGCGGGGACTCTGCGCCCGCTCGCCGTCACCACGGCATCGCGATTCCGGCTGCTGCCCGACCTGCCGACGATCGCCGAGTCGGGCTATCCGGGATTCGAGGCGCTCGCGTGGAACGGCGTGCTCGTCGCCGCGGGCACGCCCGCGCCGATCATCGCGCGGCTCAATGCGGAGATGAATGCGGTGCTGAAGGACCCCGAGATGAAACAGAAGATGCAGGCGTTCGGATTCGACCTCGTCGGCGGCGCGCCGTCGGACTTCGGCGCGCTCATCAGCGGCGAGGCGGCGCGGTGGGCGCCGGTGATCAAGAAGGTCGGCCTCAAGGTCGATTGAGCGCAGCCATGCCCGATATCAGCAAAGTCGTCCTCGCGTACTCCGGGGGCCTCGATACGTCGGTGATCCTCAAGTGGCTGCAGGACACCTACGGCTGCGAGGTCGTGACGTTCACCGCCGATATCGGCCAGGGCGAGGAGGTCGAGCCGGCGCGCGCAAAGGCCGTGCAACTCGGCATCAAGAAGAAGAACATCTACATCGAGAATCTGCGCGAGGAGTTTGCCCGCGACTTCGTGTTCCCGATGTTTCGCGCGAACGCCGTGTACGAAGGCGAATACCTGCTCGGTACGTCGATCGCACGGCCGCTCATCGCCAAGCGCCTGGTCGAGATCGCCGCCAAAACCGGCGCCGATGCCATCTCGCACGGCGCAACCGGTAAGGGCAACGACCAGGTGCGCTTCGAGCTCGGCGCGTACGCGCTCGCGCCCAACATCCGCGTCATCGCCCCGTGGCGCGAATGGGACCTGCTGTCGCGGGACAAGCTCCTGGCGTATGCCGATCGCCACGGCATTCCGGTCGACTTCAAGAAGCGCACCGCCGCGAACGCCGGCGGCGCGCCGTACTCGATGGACGCCAACCTGCTCCACATCAGCTACGAAGGGGGCGTGCTCGAGGATCCTGCATTCGAACCCGAGGAATCGATGTGGCGCATGACCGTATCGCCGGAGAAGGCGCCCGCGAAAGCGCAGGTCGTCGAGATCAATTACCGGCACGGCGACATCGTCGCGGTCGACGGCACCAAGATGAGTCCCGCCGTCGCGCTTTCGAAGTTGAATGAAATCGGCGGCCGGCATGGCGTCGGTCGGCTCGACCTCGTCGAGAACCGTTACGTCGGCATGAAGTCCCGCGGCTGCTACGAGACACCGGGCGGCACGATCATGCTGAAAGCCCATCGCGCGATGGAATCGATCACGCTCGATCGCGAAGTGGTCGCGCTGAAGGACGATCTCGCGCCGCGCTACGCGAGGATGATCTACAACGGATACTGGTTCAGCCCGGAGCGCAAGCTGTTGCAGGGCCTGATCGACGCATCACAGGCGCCGGTGAACGG
>JBDTNI010000346.1:0-2806 GCA_039933815.1 Betaproteobacteria bacterium | reverse complement strand
GCGACGGCCCTCTCGAACGCCACCAGCGCCTCGTCGTGCCTGCCGAGCGTGCGCAGCGCGTTGCCGAGATTGTTGAACGCGCGCGCGTTGCGCGGATCGAGCTCAACCACCGTCCTGAACGCCGCGGCTGCGCGCGGCGCGTCATTGCGCTCGCCATATAGAACGCCGAGACGCTGATGGGCGGCCGCGAAGTCGGGACGCAGCGCGACGGCCCGCGCGAGCGACGCGATGGCGGCCGCGGTGTCGCCTGCGTGCTCGTCCTGTTCCGCGCGCGCGTAGAGTGCCACGGGATCGTCGGGATGAAGGTCGAGCGCGCGATCCACGTGCCGGCGTGCCAGTGCTCGATCGCCCGCACGCTCCGCACACGCCGACAGCAGCAGGGCGGCCGCCGCCGCGTGACGCGGCGCGCCGTTCTCGACGAGCGGCGTGCACGCGCGTCGCGCGCCGTCGATATCGCCGGCTGCGAGGCGCGCTCGTGCGCGGGCGAGCGCGGCCTCAGGCGTCTCGGGCGGCAGCGGCGGAGACATCCTGCAGCGCCTGTGGTGCGCGCCGGGCGAGCGCATCGACAAACGCGGATTCGAGATGTCGAACGTGCGCAGTCATGTCGGTCAGCGGCGACTGCGCCAACCCGTCGGCGATGCGCGAGCGGACCGCCGCAGCGAACGCGGCGTCCGTCGCGAGGCGCGCGGCGATCTCCACGTACTCGACACCGGTCTGCGCGATCGTGTCGGTGACCCCGAGATTCTTCAGGATCGAATACGACGTGCGCTCGGCATGGCGACGGCCGACGAGGGTGACGACCGGCACGCCCATGTCGAGCGCTTCCAGCGTACCGTTCACGCCGCCATACGGCATTGGATCGAGCACGAGGTCGACGAGCCGGTAACGTGCCTGATTCTCGGCGGCATTTCTCCCCTGGGGCACGAACGCGATCCGCCGGCCATCGATATCCGCAACCGCGCAGATACGCCGGAACACCGCGCGCAGGGCTGGATGCAGCGGAGAAAACGCGAGCACGGCCCCCGGCAAGCGCTTCAGCACGTCGCGCCACAGCGCGAGGCAACGCTGCGACAGCTTGAGCGGCGTTACGAACGCTCCGATGACCACCGCAGACGACGCAATGCCGAGCCGGTCGCGCGAAAACAATCCCGGCGGCGCGGAGTCGACGTGACGATAGGGATAGACACACCCGTCCATCACCAGCGGGGTCTCGATCCGGCGTACCGGTTCGACATTGACGTCCGCGAAACGATCGGTCAGTTTGAAGTCGATTGCGGACATCGCGAGCGTCCCTGCCGACGCCACGTGGGTCACCTGCACCCGCGCGGGCTTCAATGCGAGGATGCCGGGGCGCGCCCCCTTTGTATGCGTGGAGAGATCGACGAGCAGGTCGAGGTCGTCCTCCGAGATGCGCGCGGCGGCTTCGCCGTCCGCCAGCGCGTCGAGCCGCTCGAGCCGCTCGAGCACCGACTCGTAGCGCGCCGTCCATTCGTCACGCGCGCCCGACGTGGCGTAACCGAACACGCGGAATCGCGCGCGATCGTGGCGACGGAGAACCTCCCACATCATCCGTCCCATCACGTGATCGCGAAAATCGCCCGACAGGTAACCGATGCGCAGCGGACCCGAAACCCGGCCGTCGTGGTGCGGCATCGGCTCGCCGTACACGTCAATGGCCAGCACATCGTGCGTGTGTCCGAGACGCTCGAGGAGCTCATCGTCGGTGTCGAAGAAATGGAGCAGATATAGAATCTGCTGCAGCGCATCGAGGATCTCGAGCGGTTCGCCGTCGCTGAAACGCTCGTCGCGCAAGCCGTCGATATAGTGCGAAAGACGTACGAAATCGCCGCGATACGCGCACACTTCGAGCGCCTGCGCGGCCAGTGAAAGGTGATGCGGGCAATGCCGCTCGAAACGATCGAAGTTCGCATACCACGCGTCGATACGACCTGCGGCCAGCAACGTTTCTCCGAGCGCCTTGTAGGCGGCCGCATGCGCCGGTGCAAGCGCGAGGGCGTTCGTGAAAGCGTTCGCGGCCGCCGCGCGATGACCGCGCTGGTCAAACAACACGCCCAGGTTGAAGTGCGCCGCTGAAAGCTCGGGCATGAACGCGATCGCCCGCTGGTACGCGCGCGCGGCCTCTGCGTGATCGCGCGCCATCTGCAGCGCCACGCCGTG
Organism: Betaproteobacteria bacterium; assembly: GCA_039933815.1. Classification (GTDB taxonomy): domain Bacteria; phylum Pseudomonadota; class Gammaproteobacteria; order Burkholderiales; family Casimicrobiaceae; genus VBCG01. Next base: position 628 of record JBDTNI010000346.1, on the reverse strand, counting down.
GTTGTAGTGCGTTTCGCCGTGCGCGGGATCGCGCAGCAACGCCTCGGCGAACGCGGTAATCGCCGCCTGCGGCGCGTTGCGTTTCAGCTCGGCCTGCCCAAGCGCGCGCCACAAGCCTGGCGATTCGGGTGCCACCGACAAGCCCGCGCGCGCCGCGTCGGAAGCCGCCTCCGCGCGGTTCGCCCCCAGTTCGAACGCCGCAAGCGCGACGTGGGCATCGACGAACGCAGGTGCGTCATTGATTACCGAGCGGAGGTTCGAACGTGCACGCGCGCCATCGCCTTCCGCGCCCGCCAGCGAGCCGTCGAGCAGCCGCGTGGCGACGCTCTCGGGCTGTACGTCGAGCACGCGCGCGTAACCGTAATGTGCGCCGGCGAGATCGCCGCGCTGGCGCGCGAGGTCGGCTTCGTCGCGCCACGCCGCCAGCGTCGCGGCGTCCTCGACGGTCGCCGGCTGCGCGCGTGAAACGCATTCGGCTTCAGCGAGCGCATCGTCGAGCGCATCGCTCAGATCCTGACTACTGCGCGCGGCATCGAATACGCGATCATAGAGCGCGGCGGCGACGGGGACACCTTCGAACCGGATTGCCCACAGCGACCGCGCGGGACGGCGCGCGAGCAGTACGCCG
>JBDTNI010000345.1:0-2823 GCA_039933815.1 Betaproteobacteria bacterium | reverse complement strand
AGCGATCGAGCATGCCCGTGAACGCGTTCGCGCGCGGCGTGCCCGGCGCGTGCTTGTGCTGCACGTAATCGGTCGTGGACAGGTACATGATATCGGGACGATCGCGCTCGAGCAGCGCGCATCCCGCCGCGAAGACGAACTCGGACAGCTCGGCGCTGTAGACGGACGGCAGGGCCATGCCCGCCAGGGCCAATGCGTCGTCGAGGCCGTTGCCTTCGCGGGTGACCTGGTCGGCGCGCTCGGCCGAAAAGCAGATGCCCCGCAACCGGTGGCCGAGCAGGCCGCGCAGCTTGTCCTTGGCCGTGACCACGGCGATCTTGGCCCCGGCGTCGGCGAAGGCGGCGAGTATCGTGCCCGCCCGCAGATATTTTGGATCGTTCATCATTACTTCGGCACCGGCGTCGGCGTCGAAGAAGAAGTTGCCGCAGATCCCGTGGACCGACGGCGGCACGCCGGTGACGATGGACAGGTTGTTCGGGTTCGTGAACGACGGGATCACGCAATCCGCGGTCAGGCACGTCCCGTGTTCGGCAAGACCGGCCATCCACGGTGCGCTGCCGGCGGCGATCGCCTGGTTTACATAGTCGGGCTCACAGCCGTCGACGCATACGACGACGAGCGGCCGCCGGGGCCACCGATACGCGCGGCCGTTGACGGCGACGGACGTCAACGCGACACCTTTTTCGCGCGCACGGCGGTCGCGCCGGCGCTCCGCTGGTGCACGCGTTCGCGGCTCGCCATCGCATGCTCGTGGAGCGCGCGTCCCGCCGCGGCCGCCTGCCTCGAGCGTATGTGGCCGACGATGGCGCGATGCTCGGCGATCGAGAGCGGCAGAATTCCCGCCTGGTCGAGCGCGGCGCGCCGGTGCAGATGGAGTTCGTTAACGAGCCTGCGATAGATCAGCGTCAGCTTCGGGTTGCCCGCCAGTTCGACGATGCGGTCGTGGAACGCCACGTTCGCCGCGTGATACCCATCCACGTCCCCGCGTCCTATCGCGGATTCCATTATGCCGACCAGTGCCCCCAGCCCGTCGGCCTCGGCGCCTCCGGCCCGCTGCGCCGCCCGGCGGCCTGCGAAATCGTCCAGGACCGCGCGCAACTCGAAGATGTCGTCCGCCTCGGCCACGCTGATCTGGCGCACGAACACGCCGCGATTCTTTTCGAGCCGGACGAGCCCCGATTCCTCCAGCGCGCGAAACGCCTCGCGCACGGGCCCGCGGGACACGCCGAGCATGGCCGCGACCTCGGCCTCGCGCAGCTTTGCGCCGGCCGCCAGATCGCCGGCAAGGATCATCCGCTCGAGTTCGCGCTGGACGAGGGCCGGCAGCGAGTTCGACTGCAGCAGCGCAATCGGGTGATCGTCGGCCACCGTGCGTCGCGGTGGCGTCGTGGTTCGGGCCCGCGCCACCGCCTCGATGGCGGGGATCGGGCCGTTCGGGGCGGCGCGAGTTGCATGTGGCTTCAGCACGTTTGCGATTAGACGTCGCCGGGTGTAGATTGTCAACAATCTGCAATCACCATGCGCTAGGCTTGCAGCTTTCCAGGACCTGCAAGCGCGGGGTTACGCATTGCCATGCGGCCGGCAGCACTTGTAGCATCGGGCGGCTGAGGTTCCGAGCCGGCCGGATGCCGGCGCCTTTGGCCAACTGTGTCACGACGAAGGGGAGCAACGATGAAATTGCAACAGCGGTTGCGTGGGTGGTGGTGCGTGGTGGCGGCATTCGGACTTGCGCTGTGCGCGGGTCACGCAGCCGCGCAGAAAACGCAGCTCAATGTCTATACGGCGCTCGAGACCGACCAGATCAAGGCGTACGAGGCGGCGTTCAACAAGACCTACCCCGACGTCGAGCTCAAATTCACGCGTGATTCCACCGGTGTCATTACGGCCAAGGTGCTCGCGGAGAAGGCCAATCCGCAGGCTGACATCGTCATCGGAACGTCCGCGTCGAGCATGGCGGTATTCGCGATGGAAGGCATGCTCGAGCCCTACGCGCCAAAGGGTCTGGACAAGATTCCGGCCGGTTATCGCGACTCGCAGAACCCGCCGCGCTGGGTCGGGATGGATGTCTACGGCGCCGCGATCTGCTTCAACACCGTCGAGGCGCAGAAGCAGAACCTGCCGAAGCCCTCGAGTTGGAAGGACCTGACCAAGCCCGTGTACAAGGGCAAGATCGTCATGCCCAATCCGGCGTCGTCGGGCACGGGTTTCCTCGACGTCAGCGGCTGGCTGCAGATGTGGGGCGAAGCCGACGCCTGGAAGTTCATGGATGCCCTGCATGAAAACATCGGCGTCTACACGCACTCGGGTTCGCAGCCCTGCAAACAGGCGGGCGCCGGCGAGTTTCCGATCGGCGTGTCGTTCGAGTATCGCGCGATGCAGACGAAGAAGTCGGGCGCGCCGGTCGACATCATCTTTCCGAGCGAGGGACTTGGCTGGGACCTCGAGGCGAGCGGAATCATGAAGGGCACGAAGAAGCTGGATGCGGCGAAGAAGCTGATGGACTGGCTGGTAACGCCCGAAGCGATGACGCTGTACGCCAACAACTTCGCCGTCGTGGCGATGCCCGGAATGTCGAAGCAGCTCGAGTTCATTCCCGCGGACTACGAAAAGTTGCTGATCAAGAACGACTTCGACTATTCGGCGAAGAACCGCGCCAAGATCCTCGACGAGTGGACGAAGCGTTACAACGGCAAATCGCTCCCGAAGTAGCGGGCAGGCACGGGTGCCGGCCATCTGCGCCGACACCCGCCTGCCGCCGCAGGACGGGCGCCTGATGGCGACGGAACCTTCCACCGGCGGCGCGCCGCCGCCGTACCTGTCGTT
>JBDTNI010000344.1:0-2827 GCA_039933815.1 Betaproteobacteria bacterium | reverse complement strand
CGCGAAAGTGGCGGAATTGGTAGACGCACCAGCCTTAGGAGCTGGCGGGGCAGCCCGTGGGGGTTCGAGTCCCCCCTTTCGCACCAATACCATTCCGGGCCGCCGCGCGCTCCCCTTTAAATCATGATCCTTATCTCGCATGCAAACCACGCTTGAAACGCTCGGGGCCCTGGAGCGCAGACTCAATGTCGCGGTCCCCATCGCCGACATCGAGGGCGAAGTCAAAAAGCGGTTGACGCGCCTCGCCCGGACGGTGAAGGTCGCCGGGTTCAGGCCCGGCAAGGCGCCGATGCGGCTTCTCGACCAGCAATACGGGTCGCAGGTTCGCTCCGATGTCATATCCGAGCGCGTCCAGACTTCGTTCAACGACGCGATTCGCGCGCAAAACCTCCGGGTTGCGGGATCGCCGCGGATCGAGCCCCAGCGAACGGATCCGCCGGCCGTTGACGCGTTGGCGTTCTCGGCGGTGTTCGAGGTGTATCCGGACATCTCGATCGGCGATGTCTCCGGACTGTCGATCACGCGGCCCAGGGCGGCGGTGACCGGCGACGACGTCGATCGCACGCTCGACGTGCTGCGCCGCCAGCGGACGACGTATTCGGCGGTCGAGCGCCCGGCGCAGGCAGGCGATCGGGTGCACGTCGACTTCACCGGCACGATCGACGGCGTCGAATTTCAGGGCGGCCAGGCGCGCGAGTTCCCGATCGTGCTCGGCGAAGGTCGGATGCTCCCCGAATTCGAGGGCGCGTTGAATGGCGCACGGGCCGGGGATTCGCGGACATTTCCGCTGACGTTTCCAGCCGATTATCACGGTCGCGAGGTCGCCGGCAAGGATGCGGAGTTCTCGCTGCAGGTGCGTAGCGTCGAGGCGCCTCAGGTGCCGCCGCTCGACGGCGACTTCGCGAAGGCGTTCGGGATCGCGAGCGGCGAAGTCGACGATCTTCGCCGCGAGGTCGAGCAGAACCTGAAGCTCGAACTCAAGCGCAAGATCGAGTCCGCGATCAAGTCGCAGGCGCTGTCGGGACTGCGGCAGCGCGTGTCGTTCGACGTGCCGAAAGCCCTCGTCGACAGCGAGGCGCAGGCGTTGCGCGAGCGGACGGTCGCCAATATGCGGGAGCAGCAGAACGCGAGGCCCGAGGATCTCGAAATCTCGCTCGACGTGTTCCGCCCGCAGGCCGAGGAGCGCGTCGCGCTCGGACTCATCATCGCCGAACTGGTACGCGCTGAGAACCTGCATGCGAAGCCCGAGCAGATCAGGTCGCTCGTGACCGAGACGGCTCAGACGTACGAACAACCTGACGCCGTCGTGCGCTGGCACTACGAGAAACCCGAGCGGCTGCGCGACTTCGAGGCCGTCGTGCTCGAACAGAACGTCGTCGACTGGATCATCGGGCGCGCCAACGTTGTCGACGAACAGGCGACGTTCGAGCAGATCATGGGGCCGCGACCCGGCGCGTGAAATGCATGGCGGCGGGGTCGACGTGAATCAAGGATTCATTCCGGAGAGCGGATCGATTCGCCGGCCGTTCACCGGAAGGCGCTTGACGTTCGACGGCGACGGTCCCATGTTCGACTCGTGCGCGCATCGTGCGCGGATATCGATGAGCGCCGGAGCAACCCCGCCCTGCGAGCGGTTTTTTGCGTAACACCCATTCCGAAGGAAACGACAGTCCATGGATGAACCGAGAGCGCTGGGCCTGATTCCGATGGTGATCGAGCAGAGCGGACGCGGCGAGCGCGCGTACGACATCTACTCGCGCCTGTTGAAGGAGCGTGTCATTTTCCTCGTGGGGCCGGTCAACGAGGCCACCGCGAACCTCGTTGTCGCCCAGATGCTGTTCCTCGAGTCCGAGAACCCGGACAAGGACATCCACTTCTACATCAACTCCCCGGGCGGCTCGATCGCGGCGGGGTTTGCTGTGTACGACACGATGCAATTCATCAAGCCGGACGTGTCCACGTTGTGCGTGGGCATGGCCGCGTCGATGGGAGCGTTCCTGCTGTGTGCGGGCCAGAAGGGCAAGCGTTTCGCGCTGCCGAACTCCGACGTGATGATCCACCAGCCGCTCGGCGGCTTTCAGGGTCAGGCGTCAGACGTCGAGATCCATGCCAAGTACATCCTCAGCCTGCGCGAGCGGTTGAACGCGCTGATGGCGGCGCATACCGGCAAGCCCGTCGAGCAGATCGCGCGCGACACCGAGCGCGACAATTTTCTCACCGCCGAGCAGGCGCTGGAATACGGTATTGTCGACAAAGTCTTGCAAAAGCGGCACTTACCCGGGTAAAGTCGATTGAAGGCACGTTGGGCAGGCGACTGAATGGCAGACAAATCCTCTTCGGGCGACAAGCTCCTTTACTGCTCGTTCTGCGGAAAGAGCCAGCACGAGGTCCGCAAGCTGATTGCGGGCCCATCGGTGTTCATCTGCGACGAGTGCATCGAGCTTTGCAACGACATCATCCGCGAAGAGGGAACCGGCAGTGACACGGCGCGCGCCGATCGCAGCAAGCTGCCGACGCCGCACGAGATCCGGCAGATCCTCGACCAGTATGTGATCGGCCAGGAACCGGCGAAAAAGATCCTTTCGGTCGCGGTCTACAACCATTACAAGCGCCTCGAGTCCGGCACGAAGGACGACGAGGTCGAGCTCGCGAAGTCCAACATCCTGCTGATCGGGCCGACGGGATCGGGCAAGACGCTGCTCGCGCAGACGCTGGCGCGGCTGCTCGACGTGCCGTTCGTCATTGCGGACGCAACGACGCTGACCGAGGCCGGCTACGTCGGCGAGGATGTCGAGAACATCATCCAGAAGCTGCTGCAGAAGTGCGA
>JBDTNI010000343.1:0-2861 GCA_039933815.1 Betaproteobacteria bacterium | reverse complement strand
TTTTCGGCGGACCCGCCGCCGGGACCCGCGATTCCCGTGATCGACACCGCGCATTGGGCGCCGCTGCGAAGACGCGCGCCATCTGCCATCGCAGCGGCCACCGGCTCGGACACGGCACCCCACGTCGCGATCAGCGCGGGTGACACGCCGAGCATCTGGTGCTTGGCGTCGTCCGAATAGGTGACGAAGCCGCGGTCGAACCATGCCGAACTGCCGGCAATATCGGTGAGCGCCGCTGCGACAAGGCCGCCGGTGCACGACTCGGCCGTGGCCACGCGCCAGCCGCGATCCAGCAGCAGGCGCCCGAGTTCGGCCGCGAGCGCGCCGTCAGCCACCGGCGATCCGGGTCGTAACGGCCAGCACGATCAGCGCGTAGCCGGCGGCAAGAAAATCGTCGGCCATTACGCCGACGCCGTTCTTCAGCGCGGCGTCGACCTGCCGGATCGGCGGCGGCTTGACGATGTCGAAGAACCGGAACACGACGAAAGCGATGGCATCGCGCATCGCGTCGGCGCCGAAGAAGAACAGCACGAGCAGGAACGCGGCGATCTCGTCGATGACGATCGCACCGTGGTCAGGCGCACCGAGGTGCCGCCCCGTGACACCGGCGGCCCAGATCCCGATGACCGTCAGCACCGCGATCGCGGCGAGCCAGATCGCGTCACCGCCGACTGCGCGGAGCGCCCAGGCGATCGGCAGCGCAACGAGAGTACCGATCGTCCCGGGCATTCGGGGCGCCAGGCCCGCGCCGAAGCCGAGCGCGATGAAATGCGCGGGATGGGAGACGAGAAACGCCGCCGTGGGCCGCGGCGCCGCCGCGTCAGCCAAAGTGGTCGAACGCACGCGGAAGCGGTTGCAGCGGCCTGCCCTGTTCGTCACGGACCGTCAGCACCCCGCCCACCGTGACGCTGCCGACCGCCGTCAGCGGGAGCGCGAGCGCCTGCGCGATCGCGGCGACTCGTTCGCGCATCGCCGGCGGCGCCGTGAAGCACAGCTCGTAATCATCGCCGCCGGCGAGCACGCACGCGCGCCCCAGCGAGCGTTCATCACCCGCAAGGAGCGCTCGCAATGCATCCGAGCAGGGAATCGACGCCAGGTCGATCTCGGCGCCGACCCGCGACGCCGACAGCACGTGGCCGAGGTCGCCGACCAGCCCGTCGGACACGTCGATCGCCGCGGAAGCGATTCCGCGGAGCGCGACCCCCAGGGCGACCCGCGGCTGCGGCCGGCCCAGACGGCGCTCGGCCGCGGCAAGGTCACGCTTGTCGACCTCGATGCGCGCGTTGCTTGCTGCGAGCGCCAGCGCGGCGTCGCCGAGCGACCCCGACACGAACACGACGTCGCCCGGACTGGCGCCGGCGCGCGTCAGCGCGGTGCCGGCCGGCAGCTCGCCGATCGCGGTGATGCAAAGGTTGCGGGGTCCGCGCGTCGTGTCGCCGCCGATGAGCTCCACATCGTAGTCGCCCGCGAGCGCGTCGAAGCCGCGCATGAATGCCGCGACCCAATCCGCGTCCGGGGATGGCAGCGCCCCCGCCAGCAGCACGAATCGCGGCAGTGCCCCCATCGCGGCGAGGTCCGACAGGTTGACGGCCAGCGCCTTGTGGCCCAGCGCCACCGGGTCGGCATCCGGGCGAAAATGGCGGCCCTCGACGAGCATGTCGACGGAAACTACGAAGTCCATTCCCGGTGCCGGCGCGATGACCGCGCCGTCGTCGCCCACACCGATGCGGATGTCAGGATTGTGCGGCGTCCGGCGGAAATATCGGTCGATCAGCGCGAACTCGTTCATCGCGGGACGTTCACTTCCGCTTCACGCAGCATCGGCGCCATCCGGTCGAGCACCCCGTTGACGAACTTGTGCCCGTCGGTGCCGCCGTATTGCTTGGCGAGCTCGACGGCCTCGTCGATGACGACGCGGTACGGGATGTCGAGTCGATGCGTCAGTTCCCACGTGCCGATCACCAGCAGCGCCCGCTCGATGGGCGCGAGCGCCGACAGCTTGCGGTCAATGCACGGCTCGAATGCCCGCAGCAGCGCGTGGTATTCGGTGCTGACGCCGCGCCACAGCGCTCGGCCGTATTCGACGTCGAGCGCTGCGGCCTCGCCGTGCAACGGTTCGCCGCGGACCACCGGCACGGGTTCGAACAGGTCGGCGCCGATCGTGTCGTCCGAGTTGCCGGCGAGCTGGCGTTCGTACAAACCCAGCAGAACCCGCTCCCGCGCGCCACGCCGCGCCTTCGCGGCGCTCATCGCGCGTCGATCGCGCCGAGCAGATTGGCGAGCTCGAGCGCCGCCATCGCGGCTTCGTAGCCCTTGCCGTCCATCCGGACCTCCGCCTGCGATTCCGATTCGCAGGTGAGGATCCCGTTACCGATCGGCACGCCGCATTCGAGCTGAACGCTCGCGACGCCGCTCGCGGACTCGTTCGCGACGATCTCGAAATGGTAGGTTTCGCCGCGTATTACCGCGCCGAGCGCGACGAGCGCGTCGAAATCTCCGCTCTGCGCGAGCCTCTGCAGCGCGAGCGGAAGCTCGAGCGCGCCCGGAACGGTGACGACGGTGATGCGCTCGTCGTCGACATTCGCGTCCTTCAGCGCCCGCAGCGCGCCCGCGAGCAAACCTTCGCCTATCTTTGCGTTGAATCGCGCCTGCGCGATCGCGACGCGCCGCGCGGTGCCGTCGGTACTGGGCGCGATCGTTGCCATCAGACCGAAACCGCGCGCGCGGGAGGCGCCTCGTCGTACCCCGTGACCTCGAGGTCGAAACCCGCCATGCTCGGCATCTTTCGCTGGCGCGCGAGCAGCCGCATCTTTCCGACGTGCAGATCGCGAAGGATCTGCGCACCGATGCCGTAATTGCGC
>JBDTNI010000342.1:0-2864 GCA_039933815.1 Betaproteobacteria bacterium | reverse complement strand
GTGTCGCGCTGGATCGACGGCGTGCTCGAGAAGAACGAGCTCATCGATCAGGACAGCAACCTGCGGGCCCTCGTGTTCTGGGGCCATGCGCCCAACAGCCAGTCGCGCGGCAAGGAAATGGCCGAGGCGATGAAGAAGCTCGACGTGCTCGTCGTCATCGATCCCTATCCGTCGGCCACGGCGGCGATGGCGGCGATGGTGCGCAAGGATGGCGTGTACCTTCTTCCCGCGGCGACGCAGCTCGAGACGTCGGGCAGCGTGACCGCGTCGAACCGTTCGATCCAGTGGCGCGAACGCGTGATCCGCCCGTTGTTCGAGTCGCAGACCGATCACGCCATCATGTACGCATTCGCCAAGAAGTTCGGCTGGGGTCCCGAGTTCGTCAAGAACTACGAGATCTGGAAACCCGACGGCGAGACGAAATTCGAGGAGCCGACTCCCGAATCCGTGCTGCGCGAGGTAAACCGCGGCATGTGGACGATCGGCTATACCGGCCAGACGCCCGAGCGCCTGAAGCTGCACATGAAGAACATGCAGACGTTCGACGTCAAGTCGTTGCGGGCAAACGGCGGGCCGTGCGACGGCGACTACTTCGGATTGCCGTGGCCCTGCTACGGCACCGCGGAGATCAAGCATCCGGGCACGCCGAACCTGTACGACGAGTCGAAATCGATGATGAACGGCGGTGGCTGCTTCCGCGCCAACTTCGGCGTCGAGCGCGACGGCGTCAACCTGCTCGCCGAGGACGGGTCCTACCCGAAGGATTCGGAACTCACGACCGGCTATCCCGAGTTCGACCACGTGCTGATGAAGAAGCTCGGCTGGTGGGACGAGTTGACCGATGCCGAGAAGAAACTGGCCGAGGGCAAGAACTGGAAGACCGACCTTTCGGGCGGCATCCAGCGCGTGACGATGAAGCACGGCGCGCACCCGTGGGGCAATGCGAAGGCCCGGGCTGTCGTCTGGAACTTTCCCGACGCCATTCCGCAGCACCGCGAGCCGCTGTACTCGCCGCGACCCGACCTCGTGGCCAAGTACCCGACGCACGACGACAAGAAGGCGTTCTGGCGCCTGCCGACGCTCTTCAAGTCGGTGCAGGACGCGAACGTCAAGGCCAACTACGCCGAGAAGTATCCGTTGATCCTCACCAGCGGCCGCCTCGTCGAGTACGAGGGCGGCGGCGAGGAGACGCGCAGCAACCGGTGGCTCGCCGAGCTGCAGCAGGAGTGCTTCATCGAGATCAACCCGTCCGACGCGAACGACCGCGGCGTGCGTAACGGCGAGTACGTCTGGGTGAAGACGCCTACGGGCGCCCAGATCAAGGTGAAGACGCAGATGACCGAGCGCGTCGCGAAGGGGACGACGTTCATCCCGTTCCACTTCTCGGGCTGGTGGATGGGCAAGGACATGCTTGAGTTCTACCCGGATGGCGCGGCGCCGATCATCCGCGGTGAAGCAGTGAATACGGCGACGACGTACGGCTACGATGCGGTCACGATGATGCAGGAAACCAAGACGACGCTTTGCCAGGTCGAGAAGTTCACGGCATAGGATGAACGTCCCCCCACGCTCGCTGCGCTCGCTGCCCCACCGGGGGGCGGATCAGTGGCTTGGGGCGGCCCGGCGCCACTGATAGCGAGGAATCCACGATGGCCAGAATGAAATTCCTGTGCGATGCCGAGCGTTGCATCGAGTGCAACAGTTGCGTCACCGCATGCAAGCAGGAGCACGAGATTCCGTGGGGCGTCAATCGCCGGCGCGTCGTAACGCTGAACGACGGCGTTCCGGGCGAGCGCTCGATATCGGTCGCGTGCATGCACTGCTCGGACGCGCCGTGCATGGCCGTATGTCCGGTGGACTGCTTCTACAAGTCGGAAGACGGCGTGGTGCTGCACGACAAGGACCTGTGCATCGGTTGCGGCTACTGCTTCTACGCGTGCCCGTTCGGCGCGCCGCAGTTCCCGCAAACGGGCGCGTTCGGCGTCCGCGGCAAGATGGACAAGTGCACGTTCTGTGCGGGTGGTCCCGAACCCGATCGCTCGGCGGCCGAGTTCCAGAAATATGGCCGCAATCGTCTGGCCGAGGGCAAGCTGCCGGCCTGCGCCGAGATGTGTTCGACGAAGGCGCTGCTTGGCGGCGACGGCGACACGATCGCCAACATCTACCGCGACCGCGTCACGCATCGCGGCAAGGGCGGCGAAGTGTGGGGATGGGCCACGGCGTACAAGGTGCCGCCGGCGGGCGCGCCGTCCGGACCCCCGGGGGCCGCGCCGGGCGCACCGGCGGCGCCGGCGACCCCGCCGGGAGGAACCAAATCGTGAGGCGCACGCGTGCGTGGAGCATGGCGCTGGCCGCGTCGGCGGCGGCCGTCGCGCTGGCCGGATGCGGCGAGCGTCCGCAGGTGATCAATTACAAGCAGGGCAGCTATCAGGGCAAGCCCGATACCCCTGCCTATTCCGGTGCTCCGTTCAACGGCAATCGCCAGCAATGGGACAACGCGCTGGAAACGCGGATGCAACACCAGAACGAATACGTGCGCATACGGGATTGATCATGGGTCAGCCGATGGTACGCATCGCAGTCACGTTCCTCGCGGCCCTCGCGCTCAGCTTCGTTGCGCAGGCGCAGGCTCCGCGGACGCCGCAGATGGGGCCGGCACAGTCGCCTGCGACCAACGCGGCGGACGCCGGGTACGCGCAGCAGCAGCAGCAGCAGCAGCTGACGCAGCCGCTGAACAACCAGCCCGTATGGTCCGAGGTGCGTTCGGGCGCACCGCAGTTCACCAGCCTCCCGGGGCGCGAAACCAACGTACTGATCCAGCCCGAGGGCCAGACGTGGCGAGCGCTGCGCAATTCGCAGCTGTC
>JBDTNI010000341.1:0-2877 GCA_039933815.1 Betaproteobacteria bacterium | reverse complement strand
CGGCTTGTCGATGCCGGCAATGAGGTTCAGCAGTGTCGATTTGCCCGAACCCGACGGGCCCATAAGGGCGACGTAGTCGCCGGCCTGCACGTCGAGATCGATGTCGTTCAGCACCGGGATCACCTGGTCGCCGCGGATATAGAACTTGGATACACCGCGCAGACTGACCAGCGGTGGAAGCGCCGCAGTTTCTCCATCCCGTGCCGGTTCGCCGCGCACCACCGCGGCGGTAGCCTCCTCGCTCACGAGGTGGTCGTTTTCACCAACGCGCCATCGTGCACCGACGGGGCAGGCTTCGATACGACTTTCTCGCCGGTTTTCACAGCGCCCGTGATCGCCGTGACCCCGCCCACGTTCACGCCCGTCGACACCGGAACCATCGCCGCGCGACCGTCCCGCACGGCGAACAGCACGGTCTTGCCGTCACGCTGCACGAGCGCGTCGGTGCCGACCGCGAGCAGCGCCTTCTGCTGAGCCGCCGTGATCTCCTCCGACAGAAAGCTCACCTTTGCACTCATCTCGGGGAGGATGCGCGGGTCGATCTCGTCGAATCTGACCTTGGTCATGACCGTGGCCTTCGCGCGATCGACGGTCGGCACCATCCGGCTGATGTGACCGCGAAACCGCGCATCGGGAAGTGCGTCCAGGACGATTTCAGCGGGCTGTCCCACGCGGACCTTGGCGAGACTCGATTCAGAAACGTCGGCCTCCACTTCGAGCGTCGCCATGTCGGCCATCGTGACGACCGCGCCCTTCGAATCGGTGGCGCTCGAGAACGGCGTCACGAGATCGCCGACGTTGGCGCTCTTCGACAGGATCACGCCGTCGAAGGGCGCGCGGATCACCGTATAGTCGACCGACACGCGTGCATTGCGCGCATTCGCCAACGCCACATTGAGACTGGCCTGCGCGCTCGTGACGGTGGCCTGCCCGCGGTCCAGCCGTGCCTTCGCGTTGTCGAGCGCCGACCGCGAGATGAAATTCCGCGCGACGAGTTCCTCGTTGCGTCGGTACTCGACCTGCGCGTTCTGCTGCTCGATCTGCGCCTGCTGGACATTGGCACGCGCCACGCGCACCGAAGCCTCGACGCTCTCCGCTTGTGCGACGACGTCGCGATTGTCGATGCGCGCGATGACGTCGCCTTCCTTCACGCGCGAGCCTTCCGCAACGCCGAGCCATTCGAGCCTGCCCGTCGCCTTCGATGATATCGATGCCTTGCGCTGCGCCACGACGTAGCCCGTGGCATTGAGCACGACATATTGCTGGGACGGATACGCCGTGACGACGGGCGTCGTCTGCACCGCTTGCGCGCGCGGCTGAAGCGCAAACCAACCACCGATTCCTGCCACCGCGATCGCGAGCGCCACGAGCCACAGCCAGCGACGCCGCCGGTTACGCCGGATCGGCGCGACGCTGCGATCGATGCGCAGCTTCGAAATGTCGGGAGTGGGTGTCGTCATGAGCGCTAGACGCGAATCGCCGGTCACACGTCGACCGGCCGGCGCTCATTTTACCTCGCGGGTCGACGCCTTCCGGACGCCGACCCCGTTAAAACGACGATCAATGTCGTTCAGCGGGTGTTGCGCGTTCGACGGCCACCGGCACGGCGGCCTGCATCGACGCAGGCCGGGACTGCGATCGCCTGAGCAACGCCCAGATCGCCACCCAGTAGATCGCAAACGCGGCAACGGGCAGAAGCGCGGGGCGCGCCCGATAGCCGGTAAACGACGCGATCAGTCCGCCGATGCGACCCGAATCGTCGAGAATCCGCGACGTGTCCCAGACCGGATCGATCAGCGCGGGAAGGATGTCGAGCGCGATCAGGCGCTCCATGCCGGACACGAGCAACGATCCTGCGAGCAGCAGCAGCATGATTTCGCTCACGCGAAAGAAGACACGCCAGGACAGGATGCGCGAGCCCTGCTGCAGCAGCCAGAAGGTTGCGAGTGCCGAGCCAATGCCGAGCACCAGAACGACGGGAAGGTGCGTGATGCCGTTCTGGCCCGCGCCGAGTCCGTAGAGAAACACCACGGCCTCGGCGGTTTCGCGGCCCACGGCCAGCGCGACGACCACCAACAAGCCCCACCAGTTGGCCTTCCGGACATTCCGGGCCATGTCGGCTTCGAGATCCTTCTTGAAAGTACGGCCGTGCTTTCGCATCCAGAACACCATCTGGACGATCAGCCCCGACGCGATCAGCATGATCGCCAACTGGAAATAGTCGAGGGCGTTGCCCGACAGCGTCGACGCGATCCCGAGCATGACGAGCGCCAGCGCGACTGCGAGGACCGCACCGGCGGCCACACCGCCCCACAGGTAGCGCATCCCCGTAGCGGCGTCGGCGCGATTGCGCAGCCACGCATAAAGCACGCCGACCACGAGCATCGCTTCAGCCGATTCCCGCCATACGATGAAAAGTGCGTTGCCCATGAACGGCCTATCGCGCGACGACCTTGCCTTGCCCGGCCTGTTCGTGGAATTCGTCGACGAACTTGTATTCGCCGGGCTTCAGCGCATTGATCGTCAACGTCGCCTTCCTGCCCGGTGGAACCACCTTCTCCTGCTTGAGCTCGCGGCTTTCGAACTCCATCGCGGTCTTGCCTTCGTTGCTGACCTCCAGCCTGAAGCGCTTGCCCGCCGGCACCTCGATAACCGCTGGCGCAAACACGCCGTCGCGTGCGCTGAGCTTGAACATCGCGAGATCCTCCGCCGATACCGTAGCCGCGAGCAGCGACGCGATAGCAAAGAGGGGAAGCTTCATGGAGATCGTCAATCGCATGTTCGTGCAGTCGGGTCGTCCGGCGGACGAGTAAGACCGAGCATAGCGCAGGCGCCGGTCCGTGTAAATGGTAATGGTTCGCATTCAGACAAGCGGCT
>JBDTNI010000340.1:0-2901 GCA_039933815.1 Betaproteobacteria bacterium | reverse complement strand
CGCAATCACCCGCAGCGCTCCATTTCCTCCGCCCCGGCACCGGGACATTCGGCCCACCGGGGCTTTTTCGCCGCCTTCAGCCGAGAAAACGCTGGGCCGCGATAACCGCGGACGTTCGGTTCCGCACGGCCAGCACGCGAAAGACGGCGAGAAGGTGGACCTTGACGGTGCCTTCGCTAACGCCGAGTTCGCGGGCTATCGCCTTATTCGGCAGCCCGCGAGCGAGAAGCCGCACGACATCCATCTGCCGCGCGGTCAACCCAGAGACGGCTGCGCCGTCGACCCGCGTGGACGGCAACCGCGCATCGGCCATCAGTTTCGGCGGTACATAAAACCCACCCGCGAGGATCAGTCGCACCGCGCTCGCGATCACCGCCGGCGAATCCGTTTTGGGTATGAACCCTGAAACGCCCAAGTCGACCAGTGCGCGGACCGTCGCCGGATCATCTTCGGCCGATACAATGGCCAGCGGCACGTGGGGGGCACGCTGGCGGACTTCGCGTACGCCATCAATGCCGCTCGCGCCCGGCATGTGAAGGTCCATCAGCAGCAGGTCAGGCCCGGGGGGTTCGGCGATCAGCGCCAGAGCGGCCGCATGATTCGCTGCGGTGAGGAACTGCACATCGGGCGCCAGCGTCGCGAGAGCGCTCGCGAGCGCAGCGCGCATCAGCGGGTGATCGTCCGCGATGGCAATCCGAAGTCCGGCAGCGGGCGCGACAGGTTCGATGGATAGCGAGCGGCACGGCCGGGCGTTTGAGCAACCTGCACATTATAGGCAGAATGCGTGGCACCGCGTGGCACCCTCCGATCCGTCGTCCGCCATGGGAGCGAGCGGGCATGATGCAACTCCGTCGTTGGCGCAGGATCGTTGCTCGTCCGAGCGTCCTTGCCTGGGCGGCGCTGTTATTCGTGCTCGCGTGCGCCGCAGACGCGGCGCCTCGCGACGCCGCATCGGTGGAACTCGATCGCGCGTGGTTCGCGATCGGACAATACGACGGCCGCTTTGGCGACAAATCGCAGCATGCCGTGAGGTTGCCCCATGCGTGGGAGATGACCGACCCCGGCGCGACCGGCGATGGCTGGTACACGATCGAATGGACGCTGGATAAGATCCCGACAACGCCTCAGGCGCTCTGCCTGACCGCTCTGACCGTGCCGACGGAGGTGTATATAAACGGCAACCTGGTGGGCTCGTCGGGTCCGCTCGACGGCCGCAGGCCGCGAAGCTACGAGCAGTCACAGTACATCGACATCCCGGCCGACTTATTGCGCTTGCAGACCAACTATATCGGCCTGCACGTACGGTCGCGAGTGCCCGACGTAGCTGGCCTCGGCCCTGTGTTGGCCGGCGATGCCGACGGATTGCGCGAACGCGCGCGGAAGGTTTTCTTCGTCCATACCGGCGCCCCGGCGGCGATCAGCATCGCCACGCTTACCGTCGGCGTTTTCATCTTCGTGCTGTGGTTGCGTCGGCGCGATGCCGGTTACGCACTGTTTGCAGCCTCGGTCATTCTATGGAGCTGCCATTCGCTCGTCTCGCTGTTGCCGGTGCCGCCGCTCCCGCAGCCCCATTGGGCCGTCATCTGGACGGCCGCCTACGTGCTGTTTGTCGTGATGCTGTGTCTTTTCTGCCTTCGTTTTGCCGGCGTGCGCTGGCCGATCTACGAGCGTTTCGTCATTTCGTACGCGGTGGCAGCGGTGCCGATTCTCTATCTTGCGGAACGCCTCGATGTGTTCCCGCGCGTCGCGTCGTGGGCGCGACTGGGCAGCATCATGATCGTCGTAGCCGCGCTGGCGGCCGTCACCCGTTACGCGATACGTCGGTGGAACGCCGAAAGCGCGCTGTTGCTGGTTGCGGGCACGCTGTCCGCGGCGTTTGCGGTCCACGACTGGCTTGCGGCGGAGAATCCGCTCGCACTGCGACCGGTCTGGCTCGTTCCCTACGCGACCCTCGCGTTCCTCACGCTATGCGGGTACCTGCTGACGGATCGATTCGTCCGTGCGCTGAACGCGAGCGAAGGACTCAACGTCGAACTTGAGCGGCGCGTCAACGAAAAGAGTGCCGCATTGTCCGCACAGTTGCAGGTGACTCAGGCGGCGAAGGATGCAGCCGAAGCGGCGAATCGAGCCAAATCGACCTTCCTCGCGGCGGCGAGCCACGATTTGCGGCAGCCGCTGCACGCGATCGGAATGTTCTCGCAAGCGCTCGCCGAGCAAACGCGAGATAGCGACAGTCAGGTGCTCGTGCAAAGGATCGCGACGTCGGTCAACGCGCTGGAAACGTTGTTCTCGTCGCTGCTCGACGTGTCGAAGCTCGATGCCGGGGCCATCGTGGCGTTGCAAAGCGATTTCCCGATCAGGCCGCTCCTCGATCGCCTCGCCGATGAGTGTGCGCCCGATGCGCTGGAACGCGGCCTGAAGCTCGCCGTGGTGGCGGGGGACGTCGTCGTGCGCTCGGATCCGGTGCTTCTCGAACGGGTCCTGCGCAATCTGATCGCGAACGCATTCCGTTACACCGAGCGAGGCGGCATCGTAATCGGTTGTCGGCGGCGGGGCAGGCATTTCTCGATTGAGGTCTGGGATAGCGGCGCCGGCATTGCACCAGCCGAATACGAACGCATCTTCGACGAGTTCTATCAGGTGGGTAACCCCGGTCGCGATCGCTCACGCGGACTCGGCCTCGGCCTCGCAATTGTCCGCAGGCTCGGCAAGCTGCTCGATCACCCGATCGAAATGGCGTCACGCCAGGGGCGCGGCTCGGTGTTTCGAGTAATCGTTCCGGAAGGCGAGCGATCCAAAACCGTCGTTCTCGCCAGCGTATCCGCTTCGCCCGATATGCTGGTCGGCCGTCGAATCCTCGTCGTCGACGACGAAGCGGAGGTTCGCGATGGCACTCTCGAA
>JBDTNI010000339.1:0-2908 GCA_039933815.1 Betaproteobacteria bacterium | reverse complement strand
GGGGCGAGGAAGAACCGGGGCGGTCGGAAAAGCTGCGGCTCGACCTGCCACCGAACATCCGCGTCGAGCCGATCGGTCCCGGCCAGACGCTCGCGCAAATGCTCGCCCGTGGCGAGATCGCGGCACTGCAGACTGCCCGCATGCCGTCGACGTACGCGGCGGGTGACGGACGCGTACGGCGGCTGTTCGAGGATTTCGTCGACGTCGAGAAGGACTATTACCGGCGCAAGAAGATCTTCCCGATCATGCACACCGTCGTGATCCGGCGCGACGTCTACGAGCGCAACCCGTGGGTGGCGCAGTCGTTGTTCAAGGCGTTCTCAGAGTCGCAGCGCATTGCCTACGACGACCTGCGGCAGACGGCGGCGCTGAAGACGATGCTGCCGTGGCTGATCGCGCACGTCGACGAAGCGCGGCGGGAGTTAGGCGACGACTTCTGGCCTTACGGTTTTGCCCGCAACCGCGACACGCTGGCGACGTTCCTCCGCTACCACCACGAGCAGGGCCTGTCGAAGCGCCTGCTCGAACCGGAGTCGCTGTTCGCGCCGGAGACGCTCGAGAGCTTCCGGATCTGATCGGATCGGCCGCGTCGGCCACCGGGCGGTCCACCGACGCCCAGAGGGCAGGCGCGAGTGGTCTTACCACTTGACCACTGGACCGTTCGCGGATAGCCTGCGCAGCGGTCGGCGCATCACTTGAGCTCCGCGCGGGGCGTCCGTCCGCCCGCCGCGACCGGACGACGGCCGGCTCGCCGAACGCTCGCGGGTGAGTGTCAATTCGTGCCGGCGCGCACGCGCGGCGGTACGGTAGTCGCCGTGCCTGAGGTGGGTGACAATACGGCGCGCACCGGATTTGCCAAACGGCGCGGTCCAACGCTGCAACCCGAAGAGGAGCCGCCTATGCTCGCCTGCCTGATCCATGCCAAGGAAGACCTGCGCGTCGAACCCCGGGACATGCCCGCCGCGGGTGCGGGCGAGGTGCTGCTCAAGCTCGGCGCCGGCGGCATCTGCGGTTCGGACCTTCACTACTATTTCGAGGGTCGCAACGGCAACTTCGTCGTTCGCGAACCGCTGATACCCGGTCACGAGGCGTCGGCCGTCGTCGCCGACATCGGACCCGGCGTCACGCGCGTCAAGGTCGGCGACAAGGTCGCAGTGAGTCCGTCGCATGCGTGCGGCCGCTGCGAGGGATGCCGCGAAGGCCGCGAGCAGTTGTGCTCGCAGATGAGGTTCCTGGGGAGCGCCAGCCGCTTCCCGCACGTCCAGGGGATGTTCCAGGAATATTTCGTCATGGGCGAGCGGCAGTGCTATCCGGTCGGCGGCGACATCAGCCTCGGCGAACTCGCCTTTGCCGAACCGCTTGCCGTGGGCCTGCACGCCGTGAACCGCGGCGGCGGGCTGCTGGGCAAGTCCGTTCTGATCACGGGGGCGGGGACGATCGGGTGCATCACCGTACTGGCGGCACGGCTCGCCGGCGCACGTCAAGTGACCGTTTCCGACATCCTCGATCGGCCGCTTGCACAGGCGCGCACCGTCGGTGCCGACACGACGCTCCACGCCGCGCGTGACGCCGAAGCGCTCGCGACGCCGCAATTCGACGTCTGCTACGAAGTTTCGGGCAGCTTTGCCGCGCTGAAAACGTGCGTGGCAGCCGTCAAGCGCGGTGGCGTCGTCGTGCAGGTCGGCACGCTGCCGCACGAGCCACTGCCCTTCGTCGTCAACGAGGTGATGGCGAAGGAAATCGATTTGCGCGGTGCGTTCCGGTGGGGCATCGAATTCGACTGGGCGGTCGATTACCTGTCGACGCGACGGATCGACGTGCGTCCGCTCCTGTCGGGGCAATATCCATTGCAGGAGGCCGTCGCGGCATTCCACGCGGCTGCGGACAAGAACAACAGCACGAAGGTGCAGGTGGTCGGCTGATTGGCCGTTGGAATCCATGCGACCGGCGGTGCCGGTCCCAAACGAAGGAGGAACCATGCGTGTGTCACTGAAGGTTTTCGTGTTCGCCGCGGCGCTGTGCTCGCTCGCCGCCGGTCCCGCAATTGCGCAGCAGAAGCTCAAGTGGGCGCACGTGTACGAGGTGACCGAGCCCTACCACACCGAATCGGTGTGGGCGGCGGCCGAGATCAAGAAGCGCACGAACGGCAAGTTCGATATCGAGGTGTTTCCCGCGTCAACGCTCGGCAAGGAAACCGACATCAACCAGGGACTGGCGCTCGGCACCGTCGACATGATCATCAGCGGGCCGTCGTTCGCGGCGCGCAGCTATCCGCGCCTCGGGATCGCGTACTACCCGTTCATCTTCCGTGACGGCGACCATCTTCTCGCGTATTCGAAGAGCCCGGTGTTCGCCGAGATGGTCGAGGAGTTCCGCAAGAAGACGGGCATCCAGATCACCGCGTACACGTACTACGGCGCGCGGCACACGACGTCGAATCGGCCGTTCAAGGACTGCGCCGGAATGAAAGGCCTGAAGATCCGGGTTCCGGACGTTCCGGTGTACATGGCGATGCCGCGCGCCTGCGGGGCGAATCCGACGCCGATCGCGTTCGCTGAAGTCTACCTTGCGCTGCAGAACGGCACCGTCGACGCGCAGGAGAACCCGTTGACGACGATCGAGGCCAAGAAGTTCTACGAGGTGCAGAAGGCGATCATGCTGACCGGCCACATCGTCGACGGACTGACGACGCAGATCGCGCCACACGTATGGAACAAGCTGACCGACGAGGAGAAGAAGATCTTTACCGAGGTCACGCGCGAGGCCGCGCAGCGCGCCAGCGACAAGATCAAGAAGCGCGAGGCCGAGCTGGTCGAGATCTTCAAGCAGAAGGGCCTGGAGATCGTCGAAGTAGACCGCAAGAGCTTCGCCGACGCGGTGCTCAAGAACACGCCGCTCGAGTCGATGG
>JBDTNI010000338.1:0-2912 GCA_039933815.1 Betaproteobacteria bacterium | reverse complement strand
GGTTCGGCGGTAATGGCCGCCGACGCGTGTCCCAACCGCGGCGAACTCGACACGATGTATTGCGACGCGAACCGCGACATGGTCGCGGACGCGCCGACGGACCCGAAGAAGTGGAAAAACCCGTCGACGATCGTCTTCACGTACACGCCGGTGGAGGATCCGGCCGTCTACGAGAACATCTTCAAGCCGTTCACCGCCTACCTGTCGCAGTGCCTGAACAAGAAAGTGGTGTTCTACCAGGTGCAGTCGAATGCGGCCGAGATCGAGGCGATGCGCTCGGGTCGGCTCCACGTGGGCGGATTTTCCACCGGGCCGACGGCGTTCGCCGTCAACCTCGCAGGCGCCGTGCCGTTCGGCATCAAGGGTACCGAGAAGGAGTTCCAGGGTTACAACCTGATCGTCATCGTCAAGGCGGGATCCCCGTACCAGACGCTCAGCGACCTCAAGGGCAAGAAGGTCGCGCACACGTCGCCCTCGTCCAATTCGGGGCATCTCGCGCCGCTCGCGCTGTTTCCGAAGGAAGGCCTGACGCCCGACAAGGACTACAAGATCGTGTTTTCGGGCAAGCACGATCAATCGGTGCTGGGCGTCAACTCCGGCGACTACGACGCGGCCGCCGTTGCGTCCGACGTGTTCCACCGGATGGCCTCGCGAGGCGAGGTCAAGGAAGGCGATTTTCGCATCATCTACCGCAGCCAGAAATTCCCGACGTCGTCGTTTGCTTACGCGCACGACCTCGAGCCGAAGCTGGTGGACAAGATGCTGACGTGCTTTTACGACTACCGCTTCCCGGCGGAGATGAAAAAGGCGTTCGACGGCGCGGACCGCTTCTTCCCGATCAACTACCAGAAGCACTGGGATGTCGTGCGCGCGGTGGCCAAGGGTTCGGGGCAGGGGTTCGACAAGGCCGCGTACGACAAGGAATCGCGGCGCGAGGCCGAGGCCGCGGCGAAGGCCAAGAAATAATCCGCAATCGGCTTGTCGGGCCGCGGGTGGCTGGCGGTCCGGCGGGCTTTGCGCTCACGCGATGGCGACGGTCGCATGCGTTGCTGCGACGCGACGAAGTGAGTGCATGCATACCTGCGTTGGGCGGTGTTTGCCCAATCACGATTCCGAGACGCGCAGCCGCCCTTTCCAACGGCCGATCGGCCGATCGGCGGTGGTGCACGAAGACGATGCCAATGTCATAATGCGCCGTCGGCCAAACGGGAGAATCACGATGAATCGCTTCGTGCCGTTCTGCGTATTGCTGGTTCAGTGGGCTGCAGGGTCGAATGCCCTGGCCGCGCCGACCGACCCACCCGGCGCTGCCGCTGGCCAGAAGCCGCCTATCGCGCTCGTCGCCGAACCGTTCGCGGCGCTTGCGGGCTCGGAGGACAACGCGATCGCGCTGGCCAAGGCGCTTCGCACCGGCACGCCCGCCACGCTGAAGGCGCCGCCGGACGCCGGGACCGCGCAAGCGACGACGTTTGCGCCGCCGACGAAGCCGATGGGATGGGGCAATGTGTCCCACGCGCTCGAACTCGCGCAGCACGCGCTGCGCGTCGCGGGCATTGCCAGCCCGTCGCACGCCGACCTCATAGCCGCACTCGTAGGCGGGCGCGTCATCGCTGCGGACGGCACGTCGTCGAAGCTGTTCGGCGTGCTGCGGCAGCGCGCCGCCGGCATGGACTGGAGCGTCATTGCGCGAAGCTACGGGACGACGATGGCGGCGTTCCGGCGCAGCCGCGTTGCGCAGGACGCGCCGGGGCGAGGCGAATCGCCGAGCGCGCCGTCCGGCGCCGTCATGCAGATTTCCGCAAACGGCCCCGGTTCGACCACCCAGGCTCGCAACTAAGCGTCGGCATCCGCGTCGCCGGGCATCGGCCGGCGGTGCGTGGTCTACACTTCGGCGCTGTCGTCAGACGCGCGCGGCGTTTCGTGCCGCGCATCACCGATGCCCGAAGCGCTGATCATCCGCCGACTGTCAAAGGCCTACGTCGCGGGTAAACCGGTCCTGCACGACATCGACGTCGAAATCGCGGCGCACGGCATCACCGCGATCATCGGTCCGTCCGGGACGGGCAAGAGCACGCTGATCCGCTGCATCAACCGGCTGGTGGAGCCGACAGCGGGCGAAATCCTGTTCGAGGGCCGCGATCTCGCACGGGCGTCCGGCGTCGCGCTGCGCCACGCGCGGCGGCAGATCGGCATGGTGTTCCAGGAATACAACCTGGTCGAGCGCCTGACGGTGATGGAGAACCTGCTGACCGGCCGCCTCGGCTACGTCGCGCCGCTGAAAGCGTGGCTGCGCAAGTTCCCGCAGTCTGACATCGACGAAGCGTTCGATTTGCTGAACGTGGTCGGCCTGTCCGGCTTCGCCAACCAGCGCGCCGACAGCCTCTCCGGCGGCCAGCGCCAGCGCGTGGGCATTGCGCGCGCGGTGATGCAGCATCCGAAACTGCTGCTGGCCGATGAGCCGACTTCGTCGCTGGACCCCAAGACCTCGGTCGAGATCATGTCGTTGGTGCGCGACCTCGGTACCGCGAAAGGCATCCCCATCATCGTCAACATGCACGACGTCGAGCTCGCGCGGCGTTTTGCCGACCGCATCGTCGGCATGTCGGAGGGCAGGGTGGTATACGACGGCGCCCCGGCGGGTCTGACCGATGCGCATCTCAAGACGATCTACGGCGGGGAGGACTGGCTTAGATGAAGGGGGTGATGAGTGATTTAGCGATTAGGTGATTGGGTCACCCAATCACTCAGTCACTTTATTACTTAATCACTTAGTCACCAATTCCTCCACTGTCCGATTGCGCACATGGGGTGTCCGATTCCGAACAGTTAAACTGTGTCCCATGCGTTTGGAAACGGGTAATGAACTCAAATAAAGCCCGTGTCATTCCCAACTTGATTGGGAATCCAGGATT
>JBDTNI010000337.1:0-2921 GCA_039933815.1 Betaproteobacteria bacterium | reverse complement strand
CGCTCCATCGGCATGGAGGTGCATCTCGACGGGCTCACCGTACGCGCGCCGCGCTGGGTGACGCTGCGCGAAATCGAGCAGACTTTAGTCGAGCGCGACCGCTGGATCGTCCGCTGTCTCGACGAGTGGCGGCGCCGGCGTCGCGACGTGATGCCGCGGGAATGGAAATCGGGCGAGCCCATCGTGTTTCGCGGCGAGCAGCTCGCGCTCGCCGTCATCGCGGCGCGACACACGTCGATCGCCGCCGATCTGTTCCATCTCACGGTGAGGCATCCGCACGCGCACGACGAGGAGCAGGTGGCCGCCAGTGTTTCCGACTGGCTGAAAGACCAGGCATGGACGCTCGTCGCCGCGCGCGTCGCCGGATACGTCGCCAGGATCGCCGGGCCGGCACCGTCGGTGCGCCTGTCGAGCGCGCGCAGCGAGTGGGGCAGCTGCAACGCGCAACGCGAGATCCGTCTCAACTGGCGACTGGTGCAATTGCCGCCGATGCTTGCCGAATACGTCGTCGCGCACGAGGTCGCCCACATCGTCGAGCTCAACCATTCACGCCGGTTCTGGGCCGTCGTCGAATCGCTGTTGCCCGGGCACGCTGCGCTGCGCCGCCAGCTCGACGATTGGACGGCCCTTCTTGCAACGTGAGCGGGCGACGAGGGACCCCGCGAAGCGGGGATCGGCGGCAAGTGCGAGTCGGCGCGGGAGGCCGACTCAACGAGCGACTTCTACCCGGCGGCCGGCGCCGGGAGGTCGGGCATCCGAACCGCGATGTGCGCCTGCACCTTGAGCAGCCTCGTCAACGCGACGCCGAGTTCCTCGTCGCCGCGCGTGTCGCGCCACTGCCCGTCCACGCTGCGGAAATGAAACCCGCCGCTTTTGGCTGCAACCCAGATCTCGCGGTTGGGAACATGACGGTTGACGATGACGCGGCTCGCGCCGTCGCATTCGATCGTCAGCACGCCGTCGCGCAGGCTCCAGTCGAGGTCGGCATCGCTCGTTTCGAGCGCTGCGTCGAGCGCAAGACCTATGCGCTCGAGCGTCGCGTCGGCGGCGGTGAGGAAGGCTGATTCGTCCATGTCGCCATGCTAGGATTCGATGCACTCTCGCGCCAATTTCGTCGCGCGAGTCGATGACCGATACGATGTTACGTCAATTCATCACCGGGGGCCTGGTTCGCGCCGTCCTGATCGCGGCAATGCTCGCCGGCGTCACCGCGTGCGGGATCAAGGGTCCGCTGCGCCCGGCGCCGAAGGCCGTCGCGCCGCCGCCGCCGCCCGCTGTGGACAATCCCGCGACGCCGCCGGCGACCACGTCGCCTGCACTCCCGCCGCCTTCATCGACGAACGAACGCAAGCCGTGAGCGGCTTCCTCCGCGTCGACGGCGAACTCCACGCCGAAGACGTGCCGCTGTCGACAATCGCCGAGCGCTTCGGCACGCCGTGCTACGTATATTCGCGGGCGATGCTGACCGAAGCCTTCCGCGCGTTCGATGGCGCGTTCCCGGACGTGCCGCATCTCGTCTGCTATGCGATGAAGGCCAATCCGACACTGGCGATCCTGGACCTGTTCGCGCAGCTCGGCGGCGGGTTCGACATCGTGTCCGGCGGCGAACTCGCGCGCGTGATCGCGGCCGACGGCGACTGCCGCAAGGTTGTCTTTTCGGGCGTCGGCAAGACCGACGACGAGATGGAGTCCGCGCTCGCCGCGGGCATCCTCTGCTTCAACGTCGAATCGGCAAGCGAGCTCGACCACCTTGCCGCCGTGGCGAAGCGGACGGGAAAGCGCGCTCCGATCAGCTTCCGCGTGAACCCGGACGTCGATCCGCTGACGCACCCGTACATCGCAACGGGTCTGAGGGACAGCAAGTTCGGCGTAGCGCTGCCCGACGCGGCGGCGCTCTACCGTCGCGCGGCGGCGATGCCGGACGTCTCGATCCGCGGCATCGACATGCACATCGGCTCGCAGATCACCGAACTCGCGCCCCACCGCGAAGCAACGGTGCGGATGCTGGGGCTGGTCGATTCTCTGGCGGCCGAAGGCATCGCGCTCGATCACATCGACGTGGGCGGCGGCCTTGGAATTGAATACCGCGACGAGAGGCCGGTGACAATCGCCGACTATGCCGCCATGGTGCGCCGGCTGTTCGCGTCGCGGCGCGAACGGCTGCTGCTCGAACCGGGCCGCCGGCTCGTCGGCGAGGCGGGCATCCTGCTGACGCGCGTCCGGGTAGCGAAGCCCGGCGCGGCGCGCAGCTTCGCGATCGTCGACGCCGCGATGAACGACCTGCTGCGGCCGTCGTTGTACGACGCGTGGCACGCGGTCGACGCGGTGCGACCCGGCAGCGCCGGGACGCGCCGGCGGTGGGACGTCGTGGGTCCCATCTGCGAGAGCGGCGATTTCCTGGCGCTCGACCGTGAACTGCCGATCGCCGAAGGCGACCTGCTCGCAATACGCGCCGCGGGCGCGTATGGAATGGCGATGAGCTCGAACTACAACGCGCGTCCGCGCGCCTGCGAAGTGCTCATCGACGGCAGCGATGCACACGTGATCAGGCGGCGCGAGACGATCGCCGAACTTCACGCGCACGAAAATCGATTGCCGCCGCGAATGCGCGGATGATGCGCGCGATGTCGCGCGACGCGCGCATCGAAATCGGTGTGCGGATTCGCAACAGTGCGAATTCCGGATGTTCGAACGGCGGCTCAAATCTTGCAAAAGATTGAAACGTGGCTACAATGCAGGCAGCAGGTGCCAATGGATTTGTCAAGTGGTCGACTCGAATTTGTTGGAAATGAGCGCGGACTCCGAGGCAACTGGCGACACCTGCCAAGAAGGACCATAACAGTTACATGAACTCAGACAGGAGAAGCAAAGATGATGGCTGACATGATGTCGATGATGACGCCTTCGGCTCCGGCCGCGGC
>JBDTNI010000336.1:0-2926 GCA_039933815.1 Betaproteobacteria bacterium | reverse complement strand
GTTTTTCATGGCGAGAGCCTTCTGGCGCGACAGCGGCGCGCGTTGCTACGTGTAGCCGTCCGGAGTTTCGGTGCGCTTGGGCGAGTACGTCTCCCACTTCTGGCATCCGGGGCACCGCCAGTAATATTGCCGCGCGCGAAAGCCGCAGTTGTCACATTTATACAGCCCGAGCCGCTTGATGTGCTGGCTGACCAGTCCCTTGACGAGCTCGAGATCGTGGCGCCGCTCGGGCGGCGACGTCAGCAGCTGCGCTTCGAGCAGCCGGTCGAGGCCGATCAACGTGGGATTGCGCGCGAGCTCCTCCTTGATCAGCGTCGCGGCGCCCGCGGGGCCGTCGTGCTCGAGCACGAGCGTGAACAGCGCGTTCAGCAGATCGAGCGACGGGTATTGAGACTGGTAGTTGCGCAGGTGGCGGATGCCTGCAGGCAATTCGCCGAGCCGGCGGAACGCGTCGGCGAACCGCTCGGCGGCGAGCGCCAGAAACGCCGGATTCTGCGATTCGATCCGCTGCCAGGCGCTGACCGCCTTGCGCCAGTCGCCGTTTTGTACGGCGAGGTCGCCTTCGATCAGCGTGGCGCGTGCGCAGCCGCGATGCGCGGCGATCGCGCGTTCGAGTTCGCCGGCCGCCGCCTGCGAATCCGATCGCAGCAGGGCCGCCTGGGCAAGCTCACAGTGATATTGCGCGATCTCGCGGTAGTACGGCTGCTTGGCGAGGACTTCCATCCGCTGGGTCGCCGCGATCGCCTTGGGCCAGTCCTTCTCCGTCTCATAGATGGATATGAGGTGGGACAGCGCCGAATGTTCGAACGGCGAATCGTCGAGCTTGCGGAACAACGCCTCCGCGCGATCGAGCAGCCCGGCGCGGTGAAAGTCCTGCGCGAGTTCGTACGTCGCCATCGTGCGCTTGTCGGCGGGCAGCGTCGGGCGGTCGAGCAGATTTTGGTGCATGCGGATCGCGCGCTCCGTCTCGCCCTGTCGCCTGAACAGCGAGCCAAGCGCGAAGTGCAGGTCGATCGTCTGCGGATCCACCTTGACGACCTCGATGAACGACTCGATCGCCTTGTCCGGTTGTTCGTTCAGCAGGAAATTCAGCCCCCGGAAATACGACAGCGGCAACGCGCGCGACTCATGCAACAGGTGCTTGATGTCGATGCGCGCCGCGATCCATCCCATCGCGAAGAACAGCGCGGGGATCGGCAGCAGCCACCAGAGCTCGAAGTCCATGCGACGGTGCGGGTTTGGCCGGTCAGAAGCCGGTGGGCGGGTCGAATCCGGGTCCCGACGCCGGACCGGTGCCCGGCGCGGGAGCGTGCGTCAATGGCCGCGTAATCGGGACGGGATGCGCCCGGCGGAGGCGGCGCAGCTGGCGTCGCAGACCGGCAACCTTGACGGCGGCCGCCAGCGATCCCAGCGCGATCCCCGCGGCGAACGCGATCAGCACGACGAACACGAGCGGCGCCTGCCACGTGTAGAACGTGAACACGCGCACGGTGACGAGATCGGCGTTCTGCAGCGAGACGAGCAGAAGCACGACGAAGACCAGCGCCAGGAAAAAGCCGCGAAGCACGCTCATGCGATAACCCGGGCGGCGTGACGGACGGGCGCCCGGTGGCAACGGCAAGAAAAGAGGGCGGTACGCGGCTGCTCCGCCTCGACCGCCCTCGCGATGCTCATCGAATCAATCCTGCGCAACGTCGAAATCGACACGCTCCCGAAGTTCCTTGCCGGCCTTGAAATGCGGCACGTACTTCTCGGGCACCTGCACCTTCTCGCCCGATTTGGGGTTGCGCCCGGTACGGGGCGGACGATAGTTCAGGCCGAAGCTGCCGAACCCGCGTATCTCGATGCGTTCGCCCTTCGCGAGGCTTTCGGCCATCGCGTCGAGCACCATCTTCACCGCGAGTTCGGCGTCCTTGGCAACCAGCTGCGGAAACTGCGCCGCGAGGCGGTCGATCAGCTCCGATTTGGTCATCTCGAGAACCCCGCCGTCAGTCGTTGGCCTTGCTGTTGTCGAGCTTCGCCTTCAGCAGCGCGCCGAGATTGGTCGTTCCGCTCGTGATGCCGGCATTCTCGGAAGTCATGCGCTGCATCGCCTCGGACTCGTCGGCGTTGTCCTTCGCCTTGATCGAGAGGTTGATGCTGCGGTTCTTGCGATCGACGTTGATGATCATCGCGTTGACCGCGTCACCTTCCTTCAGCCGGGTGCGAATGTCCTCGACGCGGTCGCGCGAGACTTCCGACGCGCGCAGGTAACCTTCGATGTCGCCGCCCAGCGAGATGACCGCACCCTTCGCGTCGAGACTCTTCACCGTTCCCGACACCATGCTGCCCTTGTCGTGCATCGCGACGAAGTTGGTGAACGGATCGCCTTCGAGCTGCTTGATGCCGAGCGAGATGCGCTCGCGCTCGACGTCGATCGCCAGCACGACGGCCTCGACCTCCTGCCCCTTCTTGAAGTCGCGCACGGCCGTCTCGCCCGGATTGGCCCACGACAGGTCGGAGAGATGCACGAGGCCGTCGATTCCGCCCGGGAGACCGACGAAGACGCCGAAGTCGGTGATCGACTTGATCTGGCCCTTCACCTTGTCGCCCTTCTTGTGGTTCGCCGCGAACTCGTCCCACGGGTTCGGCATGCACTGTTTCATGCCGAGCGAAATCCGGCGGCGGTCCTCGTCGATCTCGAGGATCATCACTTCGACTTCGTCGCCGAGCTGCACGACCTTGGTCGGGTGGATGTTCTTGTTGGTCCAGTCCATTTCGGAGACGTGCACCAGGCCTTCGATGCCGGGTTCGATCTCGACGAACGCGCCGTAGTCGGCGATGTTCGTGATCTTGCCGAACAGGCGCGTGCCGTTCGGGTAGCGGCGCGAAACGCCGTGCCACGGGTCGTCGCCGAGCTGCTTGATGCCGAGCGAGACGCGGTTCT
>JBDTNI010000335.1:0-2936 GCA_039933815.1 Betaproteobacteria bacterium | reverse complement strand
GCTGCGCTGCCCCCCGCGGGGGCTGGATCCGCTCCTTGGGGCGGCCCTGCGGAGCGGATCATCTCAGCCGGTCACTTCAGCACGACGCGCTCGTAGCCTTCGACGATGTCCGTGAAGTACTGCGAAAGCGGGAACGGACGCCCGTTCTTCGCCAGGTCGGCCGGCGAAATGTCGGTGAAGAGCTTGTTCCACGCCGCGGGCTCCATCTTCGACTGCACGTACTGCGGGTCGATGCCCGGATACCAGTTGAACTGCTTGACGATGCCGTCGGCCTGCACTTCCGGGCTCTCGGCGAAGTCGATGAACTTCTTCGCCATCGCCGCATTCGCCGCCTTGGCCGGGATCACGTAGTACATCGGCTGGCCGGGCAATCCCGGCGACGGAAGCTCGAGCTTCACCTTGGGATTCATCTTGCCGTCGGCCATCCACGTGTAGAACATGTCGACCCAGACCGGGCCCATCGCGATCTCGCCGCGATTCAGCATGTCGAGCGTGCCGGCATTGCCCGGCGTCATCACGACGTACTGGTTGAAGTCCTTGAGTCCCGCCAGCGATTTCTCGATCGTCGCCTTTGCCGCGGGGTCGTACGGCCCCTTCTCGAGCTGGTCGCCGATACCGGAGTTCGCCCGCACCCAACCCATGACGAAGCCGACGCCGGACATGCCGCCCTTGACGCCGTTGTATCCGAATTGCTTCGGATTCTTCTTCACCCAGTCCGACAGTTCGTCGAAGCTCTTCGGCGGTGCCTTGACGAGATCGGGGTTGTACGCGAACGCGATCTGGCTGTGGAACATCGGCAGCACGTACCCGTCGACGTTCGCGCCCAAGGCATTCTTGGCACTGTCGCGCGATACGAGCTTGCCCGCCGCGATGTCATTCCGGTACGGCATCAGCAACTTCTCGTCGACCATCGTCGCCGCTCCGCGCTGGTGGACGACAGCCACGTCGACGTCCCACGTTGCCGTTCCCGCCTTCTGCTGCGCGGACAGCTTTTCGTAGATCTTCTGCGATCCCGAATCGCCCGGACCCGTGCCGACGGCGCGCACCTTGACACCGGGATTCATCTTTTCGAACTTCGGGCCCAGGTAATTGTTGACGTAGTCGACCATGTTCTGGTCGCCGGCGGACACGACGTTGAGCGTCGTCTGCGCGGACACGGGCAACGCGGCCGCGACACCGAGCATCGCGACGGACAGCAACAGCATTCGAGCGTTCATGGGAATCCCCCTGGTGGACAGCCTCTGAGTCGGATCAGCCGCGCAGCGCCATCGGACCCGCGCGCGCGGCGACCCTCGGAAACAGCAGCAGCGCATCGCGCGGGATCACGACCGAGACCGCCGTGCCCTCGTCGATGCGATGCGACGCGTGCGCCCAGACGTCGGTACCGTCCGTACGAACGCGATAACGATACCCTTGGCCGACGTAGAGCGCCTGAACGACCTGGCCCGGGAGCCTGAGCTCGGCGGCGCTGGACGCGCCGCCCGGCGTGTCCAGCCGTGCGGCCTCGGTGCGGAAATGCGCGGTCACGGGCTCGACGCCCTCGGCGGGCTGCGTGGTCAACGTCCCGTCCGCGCGGCGCTCGAGCGCCAGCGCGTTGTCGGCGCCCATGAATCCGGCGACGAACGCCGACGTCGGCTGATGAAAAATCTCTTCCGGCGAGCCGTACTGAACGACGGTGCCCGCATCGAGCACCGCGATCCGGTCGGCCAGCGTGAGCGCCTCCTCGCGGTCGTGCGTGACATAGACGGCCGTGATACCGATCCGCTGCTGCAGCGCGCGCAACTCGTGACGCAGCTCGATGCGCACCTTGTAATCGAGATTCGACATCGGCTCGTCCAGCAGCAGCAGCGATGGGTCAACGGCAAGCGCGCGACCCAGCGCCACCCGCTGCCGCTGGCCGCCCGACAGCTCGGTGACCGGGCGGCCCGCAAACCCCTCGAGCTGGAGCAGCGCGAGCATCTCGTCGACACGCCGCGCGATCGCATGCCGCGCCGCGCCGCGCATCCTGAGACCGTAGCCGATGTTGCCCGCCACCGTCATGTGCGGCCACAGCGCGTACGACTGAAACATCATCGCCGTGCCTCGCTTCTCGGGCGGCAACGCGGTGATGTCGCGCCCGGC
Organism: Betaproteobacteria bacterium; assembly: GCA_039933815.1. Classification (GTDB taxonomy): domain Bacteria; phylum Pseudomonadota; class Gammaproteobacteria; order Burkholderiales; family Casimicrobiaceae; genus VBCG01. Next base: position 815 of record JBDTNI010000335.1, on the reverse strand, counting down.
GACGCGGATGCGCCCGGACTGCGGACGAACGAATCCTGCGATCGCCCGGAGCAGCGTCGTCTTGCCGCAACCCGAGGAGCCGAGCAGCGCGACGAGCTCGCCCCGCCCGACGTCGAGCGTGACGTCGTCGAGCACTCGGGCGGCGCCGTAAGCGACCGACACGCGCTCGATGGCGAGATAGGTTTCGGTGTTCAAGGTTCGCACGCCCGCGTCGCCGACGGGCGCGAGTGGCCGCGGAAGGCGGTCTCGCGCGCCGGGTCTCGCGCGCTTTGGCGCAGCATTGTGCCCCAGTCGCGATGCGCCGCGCTATGTGCAGCGCAGCATTGCCGCCGCCTGCAGCGGCTCTTCCTCGTCGTCCTCGTCCGGGTCTTCGTCGTCCTCGTCGTCCCAATCGCCGTCGTCGTCCGGCGGATCGCCGATGGGTATCTCGTCGTCACCGACACCCCACGCGGAGGCGGGCACCGGCGGCGGCGATTCGGCGCGCGAGCGCGCCGACTCCTCGGTCATTGCGCGGGGATCCGCAGATTCTGACCCGGATAAATCTTGTCCGGCGACTTCAGCATCGGCTTGTTCGCCTCGAAGATCACGTTGTACTTGTTGGCATCCCCGTAGAACTGCTTCGAGATCTTCGACAGCGTGTCGCCCGACACGACGGCGTAGTACTTCGCCTCCGGCGCGCTTTGGTCGACGCTCATCATGTCCTTGACGGCGGCCACACCCGATACGTTGCCGCAGCACAGAACGATCTTTTCGCGCGTTTCCTGGTCGGGCGCCACGCCGAACACGCTGACGGTGGACGCCGCGCCGTCGTACGT
>JBDTNI010000334.1:0-2954 GCA_039933815.1 Betaproteobacteria bacterium | reverse complement strand
TCGTGTACCGCTTTTAGATTTGGCGGCGGTACTATTCCGCGACGAATCGTTTGCAATCGCCCAGACGCTCAAGACACACGCCGAACGAACGGGCCGCACGCCGATTCAGCTCGCGCTCGGATGGCTGTGGGCCAATCGCATCGTCTCGTCGGTGATCGCGGGCCCGCGCACGCTCGAACAGTGGCGCGAATACGTCGCGGCCATCGGAACGACGTGGAACGCGGACGACGAGGCGCTCGTCGATTCGCTCGTTCGCCCCGGCCACCCGTCGACGCCCGGGTACACCGACCCGCAGTATCCGATGTACGGCCGCCGGCTCGCGTGACCGCAGGCGGCCGCGCCGAGCACCTGCCGCGCTGAAGACGGAGACCCGCTACTTCGCGGGCGGCGACTCGAGCGCCTTGATGACGTCGTCGGTGATGTCGACGGCGCGGCCGACGAACAGCGCGTCCTGCAGGATGAGATCGAAGTTGCGCTCCTTGGCGTACTTCGTCAGCACGCGATCTATCCGCTCCTTCAGCTTGTCGAGCTCGTCGACCTGCCGCGCGCGAAGATCCTCGGCGAAGACCTGCCGCAGCCGTTGCACCTCCCGCGTCCTGGCGTCCAGCGTTCGTTCGCGCGCTGCGCGTTCGTCTGCCGACAGCGATGCGCGCGTTCGCTCGAGCTGCGTCGCCGCATCGCGTACCTCCTGTTCCTGACGGCCGATGTCGGCGTCGCGCGTCTTGAATTCTTTCTCGATCCGGTCGTTCGCGGCTTTCGCAGACGCCGATTGCTGCAGGATGCGCTGGACGTGCATCACGCCGATCTTGTACTCGTCGGCGGGGACCGGCAGCGCGGCGAGCACGGCCGCGAAGCCCGCGGCGAGCGCGGCGATCCGCGCCCGCGCGCGCCTGCTGTTACGCGCCGGCCGAGCCGGCGAGCGTTTGCATCGTCGATCATTCATTGGCTATTCCATGCGGCACGTGACCGGCGGAAACGTGCAGCGCCGCCGATTCCACGTGCCGTGTCTGGTCGTCGAAAAAAATGTCTGCGCCGAACGCACGCAGGAACTCCCCCTTGTCGAGGCCGCCGAGAAACAGCGCCTCGTCGATGCGAATGTTCCACGCGCGGAGCGTCCGGATGACGCGTTCGTGTGCCGGCGCGCTGCGCGCGGTGACGAGCGCGGTGCGGATGGGGCTTTCATCCTCGGGAAAATCGGCCTGGATCCGATGCAGCGCGGAGAGGAAATCCTTGAACGGGCCGCCCGACAGGGGCTTGGCCGCCGCGTTTCGCTCGCTCTGCGCGAATGCAGCCAAGCCGGATGCCTGGTACACGCGCTCCGCTTCGTCGGAAAAGAGCACGGCATCACCGTCGAATGCGATGCGGAGCTCGTCGGTTTCGTTGCGGAAGACACTCGGGAAGATCGTCGCCGCCGCGTACCCGTCCTCCAGCGCACGCTTCACGTCCTCGGTATCCGCCGAAAGGAACAGGTGCGCACCGAACGCGCGCACGTAGCGCGAAGTCGACTGGCCCTTCGTGAATGCGGCGCGCGTGACATCAAGGCCGTGATGCTCGATGGACTTGAAAACTCGCAATCCGGTATCGGCGCTGTTTCGCGACAGCAGGATCACCTCGACGTACTGCTTCGACGGCCGGTTCAGCCGCAACAGCTTGGTCACCAGCGCGAACGCGGGGCCCGGCGCAAGCAACTCGTCTTCATGCTCGATCTGGTAGCGATGATATTTCTCGACGCCCGAGTCGGTATAAACGCGGTGGCTTTCCGTCAGGTCGAACAGCGCGCGCGAACTGATCGCGACGACGAGCTTTCCGGCGAGCGTGGGGGCCGACATGACGGCATCTTAGTGTAAAGGGCAGGAGTGGGCGCGCGCGGCCCCAGCGACGTCCGGATCGGACCGCGGCGAACGCGTTGCGCCTGCTGACGCGCCGTCGCTTAGGTAAACGCGTGTCAGTCCGGCGCGCAGAACACCGGTCCTTCGAGCTGCCAGCCTTCCGCCTGCATCGTGGCGGCGACGGCGGGATCGACGACGTACCGGTGCCGCGATCCGGTTTCCGTCGCGCCGGGCCGCCAGAGGCGCGACACCGTGGCGTCGCCTGCCGCGCACGCACCGCCAACGGGTACGCGGGCCGTGAACGTGACGCCCTCCTCGATCCACGCGGCGCTGGCGCGGACGATCGTGCATTCGTTGGCGTAGGCCGTGTAGAAGTGCGAGGCCGGACCCACACCCGGCGTCCCGAAGAAGCGGCACACCGGTCGCGCGTCCGCGGGTCCGCCGTCGCGCGGCCACGCTCGGAACGACACGCCGGTGCGCGACCAGTCGGGCCCGAGCGCGCCGCCGTCGAGCAGCGCAATCTCCGTGAGGTCGGCGGTGATGAAGTATTGGCCGTCCCGCCGGTTGTGAAATTCGACGACGTCGATCGTCGGCGGCGTCTCGGGTGCCGCGAGGCCATTCCCTGCAATCGCCAGCGACACGAGCGACGCGAGCTGCGGCGCGTCGACGACGAGGTTCGCCCGCCGAGCACCCGCGGCGCGCGGGCTGAAATACAGGCTGAGCGTGCATGCGGCGCCCGGTGCGATGGGACGACCGATCCCGCAGTCGCCCGCGTTCGACGCGCCGCGGAAGTCGTAAGGGTTGCTGCCGTTCAGGACGAGCGCGCTCGGCACGAGCGGCGCGCTGCCGGGATTGCGCAGCGTGACGACAAGCGCGGCCGATTCGGTGCCGATCGCCACCGAGCCGAAGTCGGCGATCGCCGGCGCGAACGCGAGCGAAGCCGTCCCGGCCTGGGCGTCGATCGCGCGCCCGTAGAACGTCAGCAGCTGATCGGGTGTGGACGTCGTGTTGTGCAGCCACAGCGCACCTGATGCCTGGCCCGGCACCGTCGGCTCGAAAAACACATCGATCAGACAGGCATCGCCGGGCACGAGTGTGACCCCCGGCGTGCACTGCGACTCGACG
>JBDTNI010000333.1:0-2963 GCA_039933815.1 Betaproteobacteria bacterium | reverse complement strand
AGATCGAGTCCGGCACCGTGGTCATGGACCCGTCGGATGTGCGCCTCGACGAGCTCGAACGCTACGTCGAGCGCACGTTCCGGCACGTCGCCGAGGCGAAGGGCGTCAACTTCGTGCTGCGGATGAACCCGAGGCTGCCGCCGACGATGTTCGCCGACCTGAAGCGCCTGCAGCAGGTGCTGAAGAACCTGCTGTCCAACGCGTTCAAGTTCACGCATCAGGGCAGCGTGACCCTGGCGATCAATCCGGTGACTGGCGGCTGGAGCGCGCAGCACGACGCGCTGAACCGTGCTTCGGAGGTGATCGCGATATCCGTCCAGGACACGGGTATCGGAATCTCGCCCGACAAGCAACAGATCATTTTCGAGGCATTCCAGCAGGCCGACGGCAGCACGAGCCGCAAGTACGGCGGCACTGGGCTCGGCCTCGCGATCAGCCGCGAACTGACGCGCCTGCTCGGCGGTGAAATTCGCCTCGTCAGCGCGCCGCGTACCGGCAGCACGTTCACGCTGTACCTGCCGCTCGCCTATGCGCTTCCGCGCTCGCTGCGCAAGCCGGTCGATCGCGTCGCGCTCGATGCGCGCGCGCCCACAGCGCTCGTGACGCCGCCAGCGGTGAGTCGCGCGGACGCACCGAGGACTCCGCTGCGACCTTCGGCGGTCGATCCCGACGAGACCGATGGCCCGTTGGCGCCCGGCGGCGATGCGCATGTCGACGACGACCGGCATGCGGTCGACGCGGGCGACCGCGTGCTGCTTGTCGTCGAGAACGACGCGGCGTTCGCGAAGCTGCTGCTGGAATCGGCGCGCGAGAACGGATTCAAGGGCATCGTCACGTCATCGGGCGTCGCGGCGCTGGGACTCGCGTCCGAATACGTCCCGTCGGCCGTGACTCTGGACATATTCCTTCCCGACATCGACGGCTGGCGCGTTCTCGATCGCCTGAAACACGACGACCTGACACGGCACGTGCCAGTCGCCGTGATTTCCACCGACGATTCTCGCGACCGCGCGCTGAAGGCCGGTGCATTCCAGTTCGCCGCGAAGCCGATGCAGAGCAAGGAAGTCGTCGACGCGCTGCTGCGCACGCTGATGGTGTACGCGCAGCGACCGCGTCGTCACGCTGTCGTCGTGGCCGCCGACACCGCGCAGCGTGCGTGGTTTGAGCAGACACTCGGCGCCGGCGACATCAAGGTCACTGCGCTGGATGGCTACGCAGCCGTTGCGCAAGCCGTCGCGGACGAGCCGGTGGATTGCATCGTGATCGACGCCGCGCTCGATCCGCCCACCGACGGGCTCTGGGCCGGCGATGCCCAGGGCGTGTCGTCGCGCGACGCGACGCCGGTGATCCTCTACGGCGACACACAGGTCGTCGGCGAGTTCGACCACTGGGGAGGTTTCCCGAAGCGGGCCAACGTCCGGGAAGTGCGTTCGCCGGAACGGTTGATCGAGGCGGTAAGCCTATCGCTTCATCGCGCGCTGCCCGCGATGCCGGAGGCGCACCGCGCTGCCCTCCGAACAGTGCGCCAGGCAAGCGAGGTGCTGCAGGGGCGCAAGGTGATGATCGTCGATGACGACATGCGCAACATCTTCGCGCTGACGTCGCTGCTCGAGGATCGCGGCATGGTGATCGTGTCGCACGACAACGGCCGTGACGCGATCAACGCGCTGCACGCGCAGCCGGACGTTGAGGCAATCCTGATGGACATCATGATGCCGGAAATGGACGGCATCGACACGATCCGCGAGATTCGCCATATACCCGCGTGCCGCGACACGCCGATCATCGCCGTCACGGCGAAGGCGATGAAAGGCGACCGCGAGAAGTGCATGGAGGCGGGCGCTTGGGATTACCTGTCCAAGCCGGTCGACCCCGAGCTGATGCTGGGATGCCTGCGCGGCTGGCTGTCGCGCGCAACGGCGAATCCGGCGTGAGCACGCAGATGCCGTCGTCGGTGGCGCCATCGGCCGAAGCCGCCGACGGACGTGGACGCGCGAATATCCTGATCGTCGATGATCGTGCGGAGAAGCTGCTCGTCTACCGAACGCTGCTCGAGGAACTCGACCAGAACCTGTATACGGCGTCATCCGGCGACGAGGCTCTGCGACAGGTGCTGGTGCGGGAGTTCGCGCTGATACTGCTCGACGTCAACATGCCCGGCCTCGACGGTCTCGAGACCGCGTCACTGATCCGCAGTCGGCGCAAATCGGCGCATACGCCGATCATTCTCGTGACCGCCGACTACGGGGACGAGTTGCGGATGACGCAGGCGTACTCGCTGGGCGCAGTCGACTACATCGCATCGCCCGTGGTGCCGGAGATCCTGCGGGCGAAGGTCCGCGTGTTCGTCGAGTTGTTCCTGCTGGCCGACCAGGCAAAACGCCAGGCGCAGGAGCGCATTTTGCTCGCCGAAGAAAAGGCGGCGCGCGAGGCGGCCGAGCGCGCATCCGACCGGCTCGCGTTCCTTGCCGGGGCGAGCGCGACGCTCGCGAGTTCCCTCGACCTCGAGGCGACGCTCCGGGAACTGTCGCGCCTGGTCGTGCCCCGGTTCGCCGACGCGTGCATCGTGTCGCTGCCGTCGGGCGAAGGACAGCCCGACCGCCACGAAATGGCTTGGGCAACGAGTGACCGTGAGCATCCATTGCTCACCGGATCGATTCTCGACATCGGCGAGCCGCTGTTGCGCGAGGCGATTGCGCGTGTCCGCGAAAGCGGCCGGCAGGAAACGATCGTCCGGGATGCCGACGCGCCGGCCGCGTCGCGAATCGCCTTGCCTCGTGGGCTGACTGCGCACGCGTTGCTGATCGCGCCGCTGCTCGTGCGGGGGCGGACACTGGGCGTGCTGACGCTTGCACTCGACGTGCCATCGCGCCAGTTCGACGCGGATAACGTGACCATGGTCGCGGAACTCGCTACCCGCGCCGCCACCGCCGTCGACAACGCGCTGTTGTTCCGCAAGATCC
>JBDTNI010000332.1:0-2966 GCA_039933815.1 Betaproteobacteria bacterium | reverse complement strand
CGTGGCGGCGCCGCGCGGCGCCGCGGTCCAGCGCGCGGCGGCGGTGGCGTCGATCGCGTCGTCGAGCCGCGCCATCGCTGGCTGGTCGGCGAGCGAGACGCCGGCCGAGTTGCGGCGTTCCGGCGCAAACAGGTCGACGGGCAGCGGGATACGCGGCGACGGCGAGAAATCGCTTGCGCGCGCGCGATGCAGCGGATCGCCGACCAGTTCCTCGATCTCGACGTGGGGGTCGCCGATGCGGTTGACGAACGAGGTGTTCGCGCCATTTTCGAGCAGTCGCCGCACGAGGTAAGGCAGGAGGTCGCGGTGACCGCCGACGGGCGCGTAGACGCGGCACGCGACGTCTGCCGTATCGCCGGTCGCCCGCACGCGCCGGTACAGCGCGTCGCCCATCCCGTGCAGCCGCTGGAATTCGTAGTCGTGCACGTCGAGTTCACGAGCGCGCGCGCTGACCCATGCAATCGTATGCGCGTTGTGCGTCGCGAACATCGGATAGATCCGCGGACCCGCCTCGAGCATCGCCCGCGCGCAGGCCAGGTAGCAGACGTCGGTGTGCGCCTTCCGCGTGAAGACCGGGTAGCCCGCCAGGCCCTGTACCTGCGCGCGCTTGATCTCGGTATCCCAGTACGCGCCCTTGACGAGGCGGACCGGAATCCGCGCGCGCGTTGAATCGGCGAGCGCGACGATGAATCCGATGACGGCGCGCGCGCGCTTCTGGTAGCCCTGCACGGCGAGGCCGAGGCCCTCCCATCCGTCGAGCGACGGCGCGCGGCGGACGCGCGCGAAAAGCTCCAGCGACAGTTCGAGGCGGTCGGCCTCCTCGGCGTCGATCGTCATGCCGATGCGCAGCGCGCGCGCGTGCTCCGCGAGCGCAATCACGGCGGGTACGAGCTCGCCGAATACACGGGTGCGCTGCGCGAGTTCGTAGCGCGGATGCAGCGCCGACAGCTTGACCGAAATGGAAGGACGCGCGAACACCGACGTGTCCGCCGCGTCTGCCGCGCCGCCGATGACGCCGATCGCGTCGCGGTACGACTCGAAATAGCGCCGGGCGTCGACTGCGGTGACGGCCGCCTCGCCGAGCATGTCGTACGAATGGCGATACGCGCGCTGCTCGGCAGAGCCGCTCCGCGCGACCGCTTCGGCGATTCCGCGGCCGAGCACGAACTGCTCGGCCATCACCTTCATCGCCTGGCGCACGGCGACGCGCACGACCGGTTCTCCCGCGCGTGCCGCAAAACGCTCGTACCATGCGCGCGGGTCGCGCGCGTCGACGCGATCGATCCGGGCGAGCTTGCCCGTCAGCATCAATCCCCACGTGGACGCATTGACGAGCAGCGAGTCCGACGCGCCCAGGTGGTGGTCCCAGTCGCCGCGCGACAGCTTGTCGCGGATCAGCGCGTCGGCCGTCGCCGTGTCGGGAATGCGCAGCAGCGCCTCGGCCACGCACATCAGCAGCACGCCTTCCGGCGTCGAGAGGTCGTATTGCTGCAGGAACGATTCGATGCCGCCGTGCGACTGCCTTTCCGACCTGACCGCTTCGACCCACGCGCGGGCCTGCGCGGCGATCGCGCGTACGGCGTCGTCCGGCTGCGTGACCTGCGCGGCGAGCGCCACCAGCAGCGCGTGCTCGTCGGCGAGGAACGCGTCGCGGATCGCCGCGCCGCCGGACGTGTCGGGCAGCAAAGGCGGGCGCGCGGAGCGCTCGTCGGGATTCATCGCGTCAGCCTCGCGGATGGTGCGCGGCGTGCAGGCGCTTGAGGCGTTCGCGCGCCACGTGCGTGTAGATCGTCGTTGTCGTGATGTCGGCGTGGCCGAGCAGAAGCTGGACGACGCGCAGATCCGCGCCATGGTTGAGAAGGTGTGTCGCGAACGCGTGGCGCAGCACGTGCGGCGACAGCGCCGCCGACGGCATGCCCGCGCGCACGGCGTACCGCTTGATCAGCGCCCAGAAGGCCTGCCGGGTCATCGGCCCGTGGCGCTGCGTGAGAAATACCTCGTCGCGCTTCGCGGTTCCCGCGAGCGCCGGCCGTACGTCCCGCAGATAGCGGGACAGCCAGTCGATCGCCTCTTCGCCCATCGGCACGAGCCGCTCCTTGCTGCCCTTGCCGATGACGCGCACGACGCCGGCGTCGTGCGCGACCTGCGCCCGCGTGAGCGACGTGAGCTCCGAGACGCGCAGCCCGGTGGCGTACAGCGTCTCGAGCATCGCCCGGTCGCGCAGGCCGAGCGGCGTCGCCGTGTCCGGCGCTGCGAGCAGTGCCTCGACCTGCGCCTCGGACAGTTGCCTGGGCAGGCGACGAGGCCGGCGCGGCGCGCGCGCGCGAAGCGTCGGGTCGACGGCGACGGCGCCGCGGTCGAGCTGGAACCGGTAGAAGCGCCGCAGCGCGGACAGGCGGCGTGCCACCGACGTCGCCTTGGCTTGGGCGCCGAACTGGTCGGCGAGCCACTGATCGAGGTCTGCCGGGCGAACCGACAGCAGCCGGCCCCCGCGGCCGTCGAGCCATGCACCGAATCCCGCCACGTCGCGCCGGTAGCTCGCGAGCGACGACGCGGCGAGCCCGTCCTGCAGCCACAGGTGGTCGCAGAACGCGTCGATCAGCGCGGGCGCCTCGCCGCCCATGCTCAGATCTTCATCCGCTGCGGCAACGCGGTGACGATCTGCGGGAAGAACCAGATCGCGAGCACCGCCACGCAGATCAGCGCGAACATCGGGAACGTTTGGCGGGCGATCCACGTGATCTGACGGCGCGTCATGCCCTGCAGCACGAACAGGTTGAAGCCGACCGGCGGCGTTATCTGCGCCATCTCGACGACGAGCACGATGAAGATGCCGAACCACAGCAGGTCGATGCCGGCCTTCTCGACGGTGGGCAGGATCACGCCCATCGTCAGCACGACCATCGATATCCCGTCCAGGAAACATCCGAGCACGATGTAGAACAACGCCAGCGCGATGACGAGGC
>JBDTNI010000331.1:0-2966 GCA_039933815.1 Betaproteobacteria bacterium | reverse complement strand
TGCTGACGCAGTCGATCATCCTGTTCCAGGACACGTCGCTCGTCTACGTGCTGTCGATCACCGATTTCCTCGGCGCGGCCTCGAAGATCGCGCAGCGCGACGGGCGACTCGTCGAGATGTATGTGTTCGCCGCGCTCGTGTATTTCCTCATCTGTTTCGTCGGCTCGCAGCTCGTGAAGCGGCTGCAGCGACGGATCGCCATCGTGCGCTGAAGCGGCGCCATCCGACCGAAACCGAACGCAGGAATCCGCATCATGCCGATGATCGAAATGCGCGATGTGTCCAAGTGGTACGGCAGCTTCCAGGTGCTGACCGATTGCACGACCAATGTCGAGAAGGGCGAGGTCATCGTCGTCTGCGGTCCGTCGGGATCGGGCAAGTCGACGCTGATCAAGGCCGTCAATGCGCTCGAGCCGATTCAGAAGGGCGACATCATCGTCGACGGCATCAAGGTGAACGACGCGAAGACCAACCTTCCGAAGCTCCGCGCGCGCGTCGGGATGGTCTTCCAGCATTTCGAGCTTTTCCCGCACCTGACGGTCCGGCAGAACCTGTCGCTCGCGCAGGTGAAGGTGCTGGGGCGCAAATTCGACGAGGCGGACGCGCGAGGCCTCCGCTATCTCGAGCGCGTGGGGCTGTCCACGCACAAGGACAAGTTTCCCGGCCAGCTGTCCGGCGGCCAGCAGCAACGCGTCGCGATCGCCCGCGCGCTGTCGATGGACCCGATCTGCATGCTCTTCGACGAGCCGACGTCGGCGCTCGATCCGGAGATGATCAACGAAGTGCTCGACGTGATGGTGCAGCTCGCGAAGGACGGCATGACGATGATGGTGGTCACGCACGAGATGGGGTTCGCGAACAAGGTCGCCAACCGCGTCATCTTCATGGATGCGGGGCGCATCGTCGAGGACGCCGCCAAGGCCGATTTCTTCGGCAAGCCCCGCTCCGAGCGCGCCCAGCAGTTTCTCGCGAAGATCCTGCATCACTGAGGCCCTCGCCGGGATCGCGTTGGCGGCGGCAGACGTTTCCCATGTGCGCTCACGTATCCACCCGGGAAGGCATCACAGACCGCCGATGACAAGCGCGCGTCCCACCGTCGGCCGATGATTCGAACGCTGCTGTGGCGGGATCCCGATGCCGAGGCCGTGCAGGGGCAGGAGAACTCGTCGCGGAGTGGGCCACCCGCGGGGAGGGTGTGCTGTGGGCCGATTTTTCGTTCGGCGTCGCGTACGGGTCCGACAAGGACGCCGTGCGCAGCGCGGGCCTCGAGGCCGCGGCGTCTGTCCCGCATACGCTGGGCGAGACCGAAGGCCGACGATCGCAGGTCTGGCTGACGAAGTTCGGCGACAGCAGCCTCGATTTCGAACTCGTCGTGTGGCTGACGCCGGAAGCGGTCAAGCGGCCGAGCGCGGTGCACGCCGACTACCTGTGGGCGATCGAGACGGCGCTGCGCAATCACGCCATCGAGATTCCGTTTCCGCAACGAGACCTGCACATTCGCAGCGGGTCGCCCGACGCGCGGCCGCGGTCATCCGTCGACGACGCGGCACTCCGCACGCCGCCCGCTGCCGAAGCGCCCGCGGATGCGGCAGACTTGCCGGACGGTCAGTCGGTCGTCGACCGATAGACTTCGACGTCCGCCGGACCTGCGCTCAAGCCGTCCCGTTCGCGGCGTTCGCGGAAGGCCGCCAGGTGCGGCGACTTGCGATGGGCGTCGAGCGCCGCCTCGTCAGCATACGTCTCGTAGAAGAGGAAGCGGTCGGGGTCGCCGGTCGACCGGTGGACGCGGTACACGAGACATCCCGGCTCCGCGCTGCGCACGGCCGCGGCCTGCTCGGCAAGCAGCGCGGCGAGCGCCTCGCCTTTGCCATGCGCCGCGCGGATCGTTGCCACGACGGTCAGAACGTTTTCCATGGAGGGACCCAGCGCGTGGTTGAAGGGATCGATGCGAAGCAACGCGACGGCTCGGCCGGTTGCAGTGGCGGGAATGCTACACGACGCGTGTGCGCCTGGGGCTGGCGCGCGAGGGACCGCGTTCGATCCGCGTGTTCGACGTCGATCCCGCGCGCGGGTCCGACCTCGTCGAGCGCATCGGTCGCATCGAGCCTTCGATTGGCGCCACCGTCGGCGAGCCGGTGACGCGGGGCATCGACATGATGCTGAACGGGTCGCCGGTCGGCATGCTCGACGATCCGGGCATTCCCATTGGGGTCCCCGGTGCGCGCGTGATCGTCATCCTGTCGCGGCAGCAGGACGGGTCGCTTTCAACCGATCGCGTTCGGTGGGGACGAACGGGCTCGTGCCGCCGATCTGGCGCGGTAAACCAGTCGCGGTGACGTCGTGCCGGCGCGGCGGGCGATGCGGACGTTATAATTCGGCGTGCCCGACGTCATCGCTTTGCGCGGTCGATCCGCGCTATCGTCGTTCAGGATTGCGAAACTCAGGGCCTCGCTGGCCACTGCGGGGGTCGCAGCGGCGATCGACGGCATCGCGGCCCACTTCTGGCATTTCGTCGAGATCGAACGGGCGCTCGATGCCCGCGAGCAGCAGACGCTGGAGCAACTGCTTTCGTACGGATCCCGCACGGCGGCCGGCGTCGCTGTCGACGCCTCGTGGCTCGTGGTCCCGCGACTCGGGACGATCTCGCCGTGGTCGTCGAAAGCAACCGAAATCGCGCGCAACTGCGCGCTCGACGTGGTACGCAGGATCGAGCGCGGGGTCGTCTACGACGTCGCGCTCCGTCAACCGGTCGCGCCCGGCGCGCTGCGCGACGCACTGCTGCCGCGTATCCATGACCGGATGACCGAAACCGTGCTGGACGGCACGGGCAACGCGCACCGGCTGTTCGCGCACGTGCCGCCGCGTGCGCTGGCGACGATCGCGCTGCATGCGCATGGCGTCCACGCGCTGCGTGACGCGAACACGTCGATGGGCCTCGCGCTGTCCGATGCCGAGATCGCGTATCT
>JBDTNI010000330.1:0-2972 GCA_039933815.1 Betaproteobacteria bacterium | reverse complement strand
AGCGTGTCGTGCATCCAGCCCATGTTCCATTTCATGCCGAAGCCGAGGCCGCCCAGATAGACGGGCCGCGAAACCATCGGCCACGCCGTGGATTCCTCGGCGATCACCTGGGTGTCCGGATGCTCGCGATAGGCGGACTCGTTGATCTGGCGCAGCAACTGGATCGCGGCGACGTTCTCACGGCCGCCGTGAACATTCGGGATCCACTCGCCGTCCTTGCGGCCGTAGTCGAGGTAGAGCATCGAAGCCACGGCGTCCACGCGCAGGCCGTCGAGATGATACCGGTCGAGCCAGAACATCGCGCTCGACAGCAGGAATGCCCGCACTTCGTGGCGCTCGTAGTTGAAGATCAGGCTCTTCCACTCGGGGTGGAACCCCTGCCGGGGGTCTGCGTGCTCGTACAGATACGTGCCGTCGAAACGCGCGAGCCCATGACCGTCGTTCGGAAAATGCGACGGAACCCAGTCGAGAATCACGCCGATGCCGCTTCGGTGGAGCGTGTCGATCAGGTACATCAGATCCTCGGGCTCGCCATACCGCGACGTCGGCGCGAAGTAGCCCGTCGTCTGGTAGCCCCATGAACCGTAGAACGGATGCTCGGTGATCGGCAATAGCTCGACGTGCGTGAAACCTTGTGCGGCAACATATTCTGCCAGAGGGCCGGCAATGTCGCGGTACGACGGCAACGCGCCACTCGCGTCGCGGCGCCACGAACCGAGATGCACTTCGTAGATGGCGATGGGCGCGTCGAGCGCGTTACGCGACTTGCGCGAGGCCATCCACGCCGCGTCATTCCACACGTAGTCGAGTGTCCACACCCGCGACGCCATTCCGGGCGGCACCTCGGCGTACAGCGCGAACGGATCGGCTTTCTCGAGGGCAGGCCCGCCGTCTCGCGGCTCGATCCGATACTTGTAGGCTTGCCCGCGGACGGGGCCTCGAACGTGTCCCTCCCAGAGACCGGTGTGATCGGAACGCGGCGACAGCGAGTCGGCATGGCCGTCCCATCCATTCCAGTCGCCGATCACCGCGACGCGTGACGCATTGGGGGCCCACACGCGGAACGTCGCGCCTTCTCTATCGGGCAGGCACCCCATCACCGTATACAGCGCGCCGTGGGTACCTTCGCGGAACAGGTAGACGTCCTGTTCGCCGAATGCCGACGTGCGCGCCGGCAACTGCCCGACGTGGTGCTGGATGCTATCTGCTGCGGAGGTTGTGGATTGCACGATTTTCACCTGTTCCATGAAACCCGGACCCGCGCAGCGTCGAATTCGTTCACGCGAAGTTCAGTCGCGCAATGCGAACGAGCAATGCGACTCCCGCGGCAGGAATGACGCATCGACGTCACGATCCGGGCGCCGCAGCGCCGATCGGCAACGCGCGTCGACGCTGCACCAGCAACACCAGGCCAAGCATTGCCAACGCCGGCACGAAGAGCCACTCCTTCGGCATTCGGGGGCGTTCGGTCTCGATGCCCGTCACGTTGAAGCCCTGCTCGAAGCCCGCCTTGTCCGCAGCGCTGTTCAGCGCGACCGACAGGATCTGCGGACCCGTCGGCGACGCCAGAACGCGCAGGCCCGACGCCGCGAGCCGCTGTATGCCCGGGCCGTCGCCCTTCACCGGCAGCAGAACCGTCTTCGTGACGTCCTTGCCTTCCAGCGTCGTACCCTCGATGCGCACGCGCAGCCCCGTCCCGGTCGGTGCGGACTCCGCGAGCTCGATCAGGCGCTGCGCGGGTACCGTCTCGTAGCGCGGCGAGACGAGATCGAGCCAGAACCCCGGCCTCAGCAGCGTGAACGTCGCGACCAGCAGCAGCACGGACTCGTACCAGCGATTGCGGACGACGAACCAGCCCTGCGTTCCCGCCGCGAAGGCCAGCATTGCAACGATCGCCGCGGCGACGACGAGGACGAGCTGCCACCACGAACCGACGTCGATCATCAGGAGTTGCGGGTTGAAGATGAACATGAACGGCAGAATGGCCGTCCGGCTGCTGTACCAGAACGCCGTGATGCCGGTGCGGATCGGATCGGCGCGCGAGATCGCGGCCGCCGCGAACGACGCGAGGCCGACCGGCGGCGTCACGTCCGCCATCAACCCGAAATAGAAGACGAACATGTGGACGGCGACCAGCGGCACGACAAGCCCCGACTGCGCGCCGAGTTCCACGACCACGGGCGCCATCAGCGTCGACACCACGATGTAGCTCGCCGTCGTGGGCATCCCCATGCCGAGCACAAGGCAGATGAATGCGACCAGCAGCAGCATCGCGATGATGTTGCCGGACGATACGGTTTCGACGAACTCGGTCATCACGAGCCCGAGTCCCGTCACCGATACGGTACCGACGATAATGCCGGCCGCAGCAGTGGCGAGCGCGATGCCGATCATGTTGCGCGCACCGTTCTCGAGCCCGGCGATCAGGTCGGTGAAACCCTCGCCGACCAGCGCCTGCGACAGCGGCTGGCCGCGAAATGCGGCGAGCAGCGGCTTCTGCGTGACGAGCAGGACGATCAGCAGCAACGTGGCATAGAAAGCCGACAGGCCCGGCGACAGGTCCTCGACCAGCAGCGCCCATACGAGAACCACCACCGGCAGCAGGAAATGCAGCCCGGCGAGCAGCGTTTCTTTGAGCGGGGGCAGCGTCAGCACGGGCGCGTTGGGATCATCGACGGTCAAATCGGGTCCCGTCGCGACCTCGCGCACCAGGCCGACGTACACGGCGACGATCAACGCGAGTACGAACCAGCCGCTGGCGGGTCCGAGCAGCGGCTTCAGCCAGCCGAGTCCGTAATACACGACGTTCCCGACGATCACGACACCGGCGAGCGTCATCACCAGCCCCGCGAGGCGGCGCAGCGGCGAGCGCTGCTCGAGGCTGGGGATGCCGGCGATGCCGGCCTTGCACGCTTCCAGGTGGACGATGTAGAAGAGCGCGATGTACGAGATGATCGCCGGCAGGAACGCGT
>JBDTNI010000329.1:0-2973 GCA_039933815.1 Betaproteobacteria bacterium | reverse complement strand
CGTCAGGAGGATGGCGGGATCTGACGCGTCGCTCATGTCGGCAGCACGGGGCTATGCGCGGAGTCGGCGCGAAACGGAGTGCTCGACTCCAGTTCGTCGATCGAATGCGCGACGTCGACGCGCTCCCGCTCGCAGTAATCGGCAATCGCCGCGGCGAAGGCCCGGTCGGCGATCGCATGAAGCGAATGCGTCGCTACCGGCAAGAGTCCGCGCGCGAGCTTGTGGATCCCCTGCGCGCCGCCTTCGAAATACGCGATGCCGCGCTCGATGCAGAACTCGATCGCCTGGTAATAGCAGGCTTCGAAGTGCAATCCCGGAACGAACGCCTTCGTGCCCCAGTACCGACCCCATAGCGTGGTTTCATTGAAGACGTCGAGCGCCGCACAGAGCCGGCGGCCGTCGCGGTATCCGACGACCATCAGCAGCCGCTCGCCCAGCGAGCCGGCGACGTCGTCGAAGAAATCGAGCGACAGGTAGGGTGTCGAGTGGTGCGCGCGGTACGTGCTCTCGTAACACTCGAAAAAGAACGCGCGGTCGGCAGCCGTGATGTCGGCGCCCGTCTTGCGGACGAAAGTCACACGCTCCTGCGCGAGCCGGCGCCGCTCCTGCTTGATCTTTTTGCGCTTGTCGTGATTGAACGCACCCAGGAAGTCGGCGAAATCACGGTAGCCGCCGTTTTTCCAGTGGAACTGCATGCCGTCCCGCGTCAGCATGCCGGTCGCCGCACCTTCTTCGATCTGCGTGGCATCGGCGAACAGCACGTGAAGCGACGAATAGCCGCGTTGAAGTTCGCCGAGCGCGCGCTCGAGCAGCGCGCGTCGCGTCGTGGGATCGTCCGCAATCAGGCGTGGCCCCGGCACAGGGGTGAAGGGAATCGCCGCCACGAGCTTCGGATAGTACCGGCGCCCGTGACGACGGTAGGCGTCGGCCCAGCCCCAATCGAACACGTACTCGCCGTAGCTGTGCGTTTTCGCATAGAGGGGCATTGCGCCGATCAGGCCGGTGCCGCTCCAGGCGGTCAGGAAACGCGGCGTCCAGCCCGTGTCGGGCGCTGCGCAGCCGCTACGGTGGAGTGCCGAGAAATACTCGTGCGACAAGAGCGGGAGCGGGCCGACGAGTCTGTTCCAGTCGGCCGCTTCAATGTCCTCCAGCGCAACGTCGTCACGAATGAGCGGTGAGACGGCGAGCGGCGGACGCGTTTTAGAATAGGGTACGGGAGCGTGCATGCGACGATTGTCGCCGTTGTGACCGCGATGCTCAAGGGAGCGGCTGGGCAGTGCACCGCGTGCTAACATTTCCCGATGCGGATCGCGATGGTGCAGCTGAACCAGACGCTCGGCGACCTCGCAGCCAATGCTCGATCGATCGTCGCCGCGGCTGCGCAAGCCCGGGGGGCAGGTGCATCCCTCGTCGTCACACCCGAACTCTCGTTATGCGGCTACCCGCCTGAAGACCTTCTGCTGCGCCCGGCGTTCATTGATGCGTGCGCGGCAGAACTGGCGGCGCTGGCCGATGCAATCGGCGACATGCCGACGGTCGTTGGCTTCCCTGAATCGAGCGGCGGCGCACGCTACAACGCCGCCGCCGTCGTTCGCAACGGCCGCGTCGAACGTGTCTACCGCAAGCAATGCCTGCCGAATTACACGGTGTTCGACGAGGAGCGCTACTTCGAACCGGGGCACGAGCCATGCGTGTTCGACGTCGCCGGCGTGCGCTGCGGCATCGTCATCTGCGAGGACTGCTGGTTTCCGGAGCCGGCGCGGCAGGCGCGAGACGCCGGGGCGTCGCTGCTGATCGTTCCGAACGGTTCGCCGTTCCATACGTCGCAGCGCGAGGCGCGAACAGCGCAGATCCGGGCGCGTGTGCGCGAGACGGCAATACCCTGCCTGTATGTCAACCGCGTTGGCGGGCAGGACGAGCTCGTGTTCGACGGCGCGTCGTTCGTGATGGATCGCGACGGCAGCGTCGCGCAGCAGCTGCCCGCGTGGCACGAGACGGTCGCGATTGCCGAGTTCGATGGGGACTCGCCGCGTCACGTGCGCGGGGCGCTGGACCCGGCGCTCGAACCTCATGTGTATGAGGCGCTCGTCATGGGCGTGCGGGACTACGTCGACAAGAATCGCTTTCCCGGCGTGCTGCTCGGTCTGTCGGGTGGCGTCGACTCGGCGTTGACGCTGGCGGTCGCGGTAGATGCGCTCGGCCCGGCTCGCGTGCGCGCCGTGATGATGCCGTCGCAGTACAGCGCGTCGATCAGTCTCGAGGACGCGCGCGCGATGGCGACGATCGTGGGCGTGCGCTACGACGAAATCCCGATCGGCCCGATGTTCGATGCCTTCCTGTCCACGCTTGCCGGGGAGCTGGCGGGACTTCCGCCCGACGCGACCGAAGAGAACATCCAGGCGCGCGTCCGCGGCACATTGCTGATGGCGCTGTCCAATAAGTTCGGTTCGATCGTCCTCACAACCGGCAACAAGTCGGAAATGGCCGTTGGATACGCGACGCTCTACGGTGACATGGCGGGTGGATTCAGCGTGCTCAAAGACATCAACAAGACGCTCGTCTACCGCCTTTGCCGTTATCGGAACGCACTCGGGCGCGTGATCCCGGAACGCATCATCACGCGCGCGCCGTCGGCCGAGTTGCGCCCGAACCAGCTCGACCAGGACTCGCTGCCGCCGTACGACGTTCTCGACGGCATCCTCGAATGCTATGTCGAGCACGATCGCGCGCCTGCCGACATCGTCGGCCTCGGCTACCGCGCCGACGACGTTCGGAAGGTCGTTCGCCTCATCAAGCAGAGTGAGTACAAGCGCCGGCAAGCGGCGGTCGGCATCCGCATCACGCCGCGGGGCTTCGGCAAGGACTGGCGCTACCCGATAACGTCGGCGTGGAACGAATGGGAGGGCGTCGGCGGCGTCACGAGGGCTCGCGAATAGCGTCGCACGCGGATGGCGTTCGTGTATTCTTTGGCGG
>JBDTNI010000328.1:0-2980 GCA_039933815.1 Betaproteobacteria bacterium | reverse complement strand
GACCGCGACGATCTCCGCGATGGCGGCGCGCAGCATTTCGTCGACTGCATCCGCGCCGTGCGGAAAGAATCGGCGTCGACGCAGATCGAGGTGCTCGTGCCCGACTTCCGCGGCCGGCTCGACCGTGCGCTCGATGTACTGACGCAGGCGCCGCCCGACGTGATGAACCATAATCTCGAAACCGTTCCCCGGCTCTACCGGCAGGCGCGGCCCGGCTCCGACTACGCGCATTCGCTGCGGCTCCTGCGGGATTTCAAGCATCGATTCGCGGACGTGCCGACGAAGTCCGGGTTGATGGTGGGCCTGGGCGAAACCGATGACGAGATCCTGGCGACGATGCGGGACATGCGCGCGCACGGTATCGAGATGCTGACGATCGGCCAGTACCTGCAGCCGTCGCCGCAGCACCTGCCCGTGCTCCGCTACGTCCATCCCGAAACGTTCGCGGCGTTCGAACAAGCGGCCTATGCGATGGGCTTTCGGCATGCGGCCGTGGGCGCGATGGTGCGCTCTTCCTATCACGCGGACCGCCAGGCCGGGCACGTGCTCGCTGCCGCTGCGGGTCCGTGAGCGGGGCGGACCTCCTTTTCCGCTGATTCACGGCGTGGCCGGCAGCTGACGCCGCGGTCCGGCGCACGTCACTCGGCCGCGTCCGGCAGCGGCGCGCCGTTCGGCCACAAGAGCCACATCCGCCCCTGCTGGCGCATCCGGCCGGCGAGACGGCCGGCGTCGTCGCCGAAGCCCCAGAAGAAGTCGGCTCGGACCGCGCCCCGTATCGCGCCGCCGGTGTCCTGTGCCATCGTCAGTCGTCGCAGCGGTGCGTCCGAGAGCGGCTCGGTCGTCGCGAGATAGGCGGGGGCGCCCAGCGGAATCGACCGCGTATCGACGGCGATCGAGCGGCCCGCCAGCAGCGGCACGCCGAGACTGCCGATCGGCCCATCGATCAACGCATCAAGCGAGCCGGGTGCCGGAGGCGGCACTTCGCGGAAGAACACATAGCTCGGGTTTTCGTCGAGCAGCGGTTTCAGCGCATCGGGATGCTGTTCGCCCCATGCGCGAATCCCCTGCATCGACGCCTGACCGACCGTCAGCTCGCCGCGCTCGATCAGCACGCGGGCAACCGACCGGAACGGTTGCCCGTTCTGGTCGGCGTAGCCGACGCGCATCACGCCGCCTTCGGCGAGTTCGACGCGTCCGGAGCCCTGGATGTGGAGAAAGAAGGCGTCGACGGGATCCGACACGTAGACGAACGCCCTGGCGGCGATGCCGGCCTTGCCGCCATCGATGTCGGCGCGTGGCCAGTAAGGCACGACGCGACGCCCGTCGAGCCGGCCCCGCACGCGCTTGCCCTTGAGCTCCGGATACAACTCGGCGAGGTCGACGACGACGAGGTCGTCCGGCGGCGCGTACAGCGGCACCGGATAAGCGGCTCCGGGTGTGCGCGAGCCGCGCAGCAGCGGTTCGTAATAGCCGGTGACAAGGCCGCTGTCGCTGCCGTCCGACGCGACCACGCGGTACGGCGTAAGATTGCGCTCGAAGAATTGCCGCACCGCGCCGGGCGTGCGAACGTCGACGGCCTCCGCGGCCGCGCAGGGCGATTGCCACAACGTCCTGGTGCGCTCCCGGGCTACGAGCGCACGGCACGAGACGCGCCACGCGGGCCAGATCGCCGCGACGTCGTCGTCGCGCCAGCCGGGCAGCGTGTCGTACGTGGTCGGCGTGTAGGTCGGGCGTCCGGACGGCGGTGGCACAGCCACCGGTGGTGCGGGCGTCTGGCATCCGCCGACAACCGCCAACGTCAAGGCGATCAGCAGCCGGCGCGCCGCGCGCGGCAGCGCACATTCAGGGAGCGACACCCGTGGCATGGCTTCTGATCGAGTCGCTGTTCGCGCTGGTCGTGCTGGTGGCGATCGTCGCGTGGACGATGGCACCCCAGCGCAAGCGCCGACCGCCCCACGACGACCGGAGCGACGGCGATCCGCCGCCGTCATCATGAAGCGCCTGTTGCAGTCGAGCGTGAACCCGTCAATGCAACGTGCGCGGGATCGACAGCGTGAAGGGCGCGATGGGCGCGTCGAACGCGACGCCGTCTTCGGCGAGCATCTGGTACGAGCCGTGCATCGTTCCGACGGCCGTGGCGATGCTGCTGCCACTCGTGTACTCGAAGCTCTCGCCCGGTTTCAGCACCGGCTGCTTGCCGACGACGCCCTGTCCGCGCACTTCCTGCACGCGGTGATCGGCGTCCGTGATGATCCAGTGCCGGCTGACGAGCTTGGCCGAGACGTTCCCGGTATTCGTCAGCGTGATCGTGTAGGCGAAGACGAAATGAAGCTTGTCCGTGTCGGACTGGTCGGCGAGGAACGTGACCTTCGGCGAGATCGTGATCTCGTAGCGTTTGCTCTCCACCATGGTGTTTTGCGGACAGGTTTCTGCGATTATAGACTCCGATGACACGTACGCACCGAATCGCGCCGTCTTTGCTGTCCGCCGATTTCGCGCGCCTCGGCGACGAGGTTCGCGCCGTGATCGACGCCGGAGCGGACATGCTCCATTTCGACGTGATGGACAACCACTACGTGCCCAACCTCACGGTCGGGCCGCTCGTGTGCGCGGCGCTGCGGCCCCACGCCACCGTGCCCATCGACGTCCACCTGATGGTCAAGCCCGTCGATCGTATCGTGCCGGACTTCGCCGAGGCGGGCGCGGCGTACATCAGCTTTCACCCGGAGGCGTCCGAACACGTGGATCGCACGATCGGGCTCATCCGCGACCATGGCTGCAAGGCGGGGCTCGTGTTCAACCCGGCGACGCCGCTCGACTGGCTGATGCACACGATCCATCAGCTCGACCTCGTGCTCATCATGTCGGTCAATCCCGGGTTCGGAGGACAATCGTTCATTGCGCACGCGATCGAGAAACTGAAGGCGGCGCGCAGGCTTGTCGACGACGCGCGGCAGCGTACCGGCCGCGAGATCCTGCT
>JBDTNI010000327.1:0-3002 GCA_039933815.1 Betaproteobacteria bacterium | reverse complement strand
GCATGATCGACCAGGGCGTCGACGGCATCTGCATACTCGCCAATTATTCGGAGCAGTTCCTGCTGTCGGATCGCGAACGCGACCTGTTGCTGGACCTTTCGCTGTCGCACGTCGCGGGACGCATTCCGGTAATCGTCACGTGCAGCCACTTCAGCACGCGCATCGCCGTCGAGCGGGCGCGCGCCGCGGCGACCGCGGGCGCGGCGATGCTGATGCTGATGCCGCCGTATCATGGCACGGGCCTGCGCGCGGACGACGAGGGCATCGTCGAGCATTTCACGGCGGTCGCCGAGGCGTCGAAGCTTCCGATCATGGTGCAGGACGCGCCGCTCAGCGGTGTGTCGTTGCCGGTGCCGCTGCTGGCGCGTCTCGCGCGCGACGTGCCCGGCGTCGGGTACTTCAAGATCGAGGTCCCGGGCGCCGCGTCCAAGCTGCGGAGCCTGATCGAGGCAGGCGGCAGCGCGATCGCCGGTCCGTTCGATGGCGAGGAGTCGATCACGCTGATGGCGGATCTCGACGCGGGCGCGACCGGCACGATGCCGAGCGCGTTGCTGCCGGACCTCATCAAGCCGGTGCTGACACACTTCGCCGCCGGCCGGCGGGACGAAGCCGAGGCTGCCTACGCCCGCATCCTGCCGCTGATCAACTTCGAGAATCGCCAGTGCGGCCTGCGCGCGACCAAGGCCGTGATGATGGCGGGCGGCGTGATCCGCAGCGACGCGGTGCGCCATCCGCTGGCGCCGATGCATCCGGCGACGCGCGCCGGATTGCTCGCGCTCGCTGCACAGGCGTCGCCGCTGGCGCTGCGCTGGGGTCGCTGACCCGAAACACCGGACGGACGCTGGACGACACGGCGTCGCGGCGAGTCCGCGAACCGAGCGTGCTACAGCGTGAAGTTCATTGCGGACACCAGCGCGCCCGGCAGCGTCATGCTGGCGAGCATCCGCGACCCGTACGTACCCGACGCAAGCAACAGTTCGCGCTCGGCGGTCATCGCGTCGAGGTTGTCGCCGAGCATCCGGTAGATCGTGTCGTCGAAGCGCATGACGTCGATCGGGGCGACGACTTTGCCGTTCTCCACCCAGAACGTGGCGAAGCGCGTCATGCCCGTCATCCTGCACGCCGGACGATCGGAATAGTTGAGGTACCAGAGATTGCCGACGGCGAGACCGGTGTCGAGCGCGGCGAGCGCGTCGCTCGTCGGCAGCGCGCCGCCGTCGACCGCCAGCGCTTCCGGCGATTCGCCGCCATTCGCGCCATTGGCGCCACGGTCGAACTCGCGCGCCGTGCGCGGCGACACCAGCGCGCCGGTCAGCCGCCCCGCATCGACGAGCGTGACGCTCGGCGGACGCGCGAAGCCTTCCGCCTGGAACAATGGCGCGACACCCGTCGCGAATTCCTCGCGGATCGTGACGCGCGGATCGAGCCGCGCGGCGTCCCGCATCTTCGTCAGCGGACTCTGCTGCGTTTCGAGCGCGCGCGCCGAGAATCCGCTCCAACCGAGCAGATCGAACACCTCCTGCATCGCGGCCGGCGCGAGGTAGGCGCGGTACCGGCCCGGCTTCAGCGTCATCGGCGGACGGCTGATCAGCGAATACTGCTCGATCGAGGCGCGCATTCGCTGTTCGAGCGCGTCGTCGTGCCACTCGACGTCGCTGTACGACGCCTTCACCGCCTTGTCCGCGCGGAAATGAAGACTCCACTGCAGGTTGAACGTGGACACTGCATGCCAGTTGCGCTGGCCGTCGGCGTTGGCGAAACCGCGGTAGACCGGGCCCGCGGCCACGAGCCCGACGAGATCGAGCCCGGCGGCCGCGCGGACCACGTTGTCGACGATCGCGTCGGACGGCGGCAACGGTGTGTCGCGCACGCTGCGGCTCGGTGCGACGACCGTCGGCAGCAGCAGGAAAGGGTCTTCGGAGACCTGGGGCAGCACGTTGCGCAGCCCGGCCACCGCCGCCTTCACCGCGTCGGCGTCCGCGGCGGCGTCGCCGGATAGGGAAAGCGCATGCGACGCATGCCGCGCGCCGCGGATCAGCCGGATCTCGATCACCCGTTGGGCCACGTGGCCCGGCTGGCGCACCTTGCCGCGGCTGATGCGGATGAAGTCCGACGCCTCCGCCGAAAACGACGTCGCGTGGCGCTCGCCGGCGATCATTGCGCGATCGATCGTCGTCGCGAGCTCGTTGAAGTAGCGCTCCATGTCGTCTTCGGCGATCTCGGCGCCGAGCGCGCGCGTATCGCGGCCGCCGCCGTCAGCCATCATGACTCGCCCCCGAAGACATCAACGCCGGTGAAGACGCAGGCCGGCGACGCGTGCCCGACGCGGATCGTCTGCGACGGCTCGCCCTTGCCGCAGTAGGGCGTGCCGAGCACGCGGACGGTGTCGGCGTTGCCGACCATGGCCAGGCTGCGCCAGAACTCCGCGCTGATGCCGCGATAGTTTGGATTCTTGACCACGGCACCCAGCGCGCCGTTCTCGATGACGCGGCCGCGCTCGCAGCCGAACTGGAACTTGTTGCGCGAGTCGTCGATCGACCACGACGTGTTGGTTTCCATCAGGACGCCGCGTTCGATGCCCTTGACGAGATCGTCGAACGACGCGTCGCCCGCCTCGAGATTGAGGTTCGCCATCCGGTCGATCGGTGGCCGGTTCCAGCCGGCGGCGCGCGCATTCGCAACGCCGGGGAGGCCGGCGCGGTGCTGCGAAATCGCGCTGCCCAGCGGCCGTTCGAGGATGCCTTTGCGGATGAGCCACGTCTTCTCGGCAGGCGTGCCGTCGTCGTCGAACGCGTAGCTCGCGAGTTCCTCCGGTCGCGTCGGATCGAACGTCACGTCGAGATGCTCGGAGCCGTACCGGTAGCTGCCGAACATGTCGGGCGTGACGAAGCTGGTGCCCGCGAAATTGCGCTCGTCGCCGAGGATGCGGTCGAGTTCGAGCGGGTGTCCGATCGACTCGTGGATCTGCAGCACCATCTGGTCGGGCGCCAGCAGCACGTCCA
>JBDTNI010000326.1:0-3046 GCA_039933815.1 Betaproteobacteria bacterium | reverse complement strand
GCCAAGCACCCGTGCAGTCTCGCTCGCCACCAGCGAATCGTCCCGGATGGTCTGCAGATCTACGAACCACACGCCATCGGGATAGGCATCCATGACGCTCGTGCCGACCTGCAACGAAAGCCGCGTCTTGCCAAGCCCTCCCATGCCGAGGAGGGTCAGCAGACGGGTGCCTCCCAGCATTTCCTCGATCTCCTCGCGCTCGCGCTCGCGACCGATGAACGACGTGAGCTGTTGCGGCAGGTTGTTCGGCGTCGCCTCGAGTTCCCGCAGCGCAGGAAAATTCTGGTACAGCCGCGGGTGAACGACCTGGAATACCTTCTCTGTCGTTGCGAGTCCCTTGAGGCGCACGTTGCCGAGATCCTTCAGCGACACGCCGGACGGCAGCGAATCGCTGAGCAGATCGGCGACGGCCATCGAAACGAGAATTTGGCCACCGTGCGCGGCACTCATGATCCGCGCGGTACGATTGATCGTGCTGCCGAAGTAATCGTTGTCGCGCGCGTGTACCGCGCCGGTATGCAGTCCGCAACGCACCGCCAGCGTCATTCCAGCCGTCGCGGCCGGGTCGAGCAGCCCGAGCTGGATTTCGATCACCGCCGCGAGGGCTTCGACCGGGTTCGGAAACGCCGCGTAGATACCATCGCCGGTCGTCTTAACGATATTGCCGTGGCGGGTCTGGACCGCGTCTCGCAGCAGCGCATCGTGCCGGCCGACGGCCTGAGCCATCAGCTCCGGCTGCTCTTCCCACTTCGAAGTGCTGCCTTCGATGTCAGTGAAGAGGAATGTCAGGATTGTGGGGTCATTCATGCGGGAGCGTGCCCGCCGCGGACCGCGAGGTATCGCTATCCTACAGGCGACGACCGCAGCGTCAATCCGAATTTTCGCACGCGCGCGTGAGCGGGGCCACGCGAGAGGCGTCTTCGCGAACGGCCGCGCCACCTGCCAGCGGGCGCAGATGGTGTCGACTTTTTTTACACGTGGGTTGGGGCCGGATTCGGCGCGCTCGGCCTCGCAACAGGATCGTGGAGTCGCTCATCGGCATGTGGCGCAGCACCGGCCGCGCCGTCGTCACTCACCTATCGTACCGGCCGCTTGACGAACGCGGCAATCCGAATTTTCGGCGTTCGGTCTCCGCGAGCTTCCGCTTCGCGGCCCCGCGTGCGATGCTCGCAGCCGTGCGAACCCCAAACGCTTCGCCCCGCATGGGCGCCGCCGCGCCCCCGGCCCTCTCCGGCGAGCAGTGGCAGCGGCTCGCCGAGGCCGCGCGCGCCGCGAGCGCCAACGCGCATTGCCCGTACAGCCGGTTTCCCGTGGGCGCCGCCGTGCTGACCGCCACGGATGCGATCGCGACCGGCTGCAACGTCGAGAACGCGTCGTACGGCCTGTCGATCTGCGCGGAGCGCAACGCGATCTTCCGGGCGGTTGCCGACGGTGCAACCGGCATCGTCGCCGTGGCGCTCTACACGCCGACGGCCGAGCCGGTCGCGCCGTGCGGTGCGTGCCGGCAGGTGATCGCAGAATTCGGTCGTCACGTCGAGATCCGCTGCCACTGCGAAGGCGGCGCGGTAGCGTCCTTTTCGCTCGACGACCTGTTGCCGGCCGCGTTCTCGCTGCGGTAGCGCGCGCGGCTACAGGTTGGCGACGAGGCGGCGGCGCGCCGTGGCAACGTCGATACCGCTTCGCGCCGCGTAGTCGCCGACCTGGTCCTCGCCGATCTTGCCGACCGCGAAGTACCGCGCGTCCGGATGGGCCAGATAGAACCCGGCCACCGACGCGGCGGGCAGCATCGCGTAGTTCTCGGTGATCGTCATGCCGACGTCGCGGGCCACGAGCACGTCGAAGAGGTCCGCCTTGACCGCGTGCTCCGGGCAGGCCGGATAGCCCGGCGCCGGCCGGATCCCGCGGTAGGCCTCGTTGATCAGCGCGGCATTGTCGAGCGACTCGTCGGGCGCATACGCCCATACCGAGCGGCGCACTTCGCGGTGCAGCCATTCGGCGAACGCCTCCGCGAGCCGGTCGGCGATCGACTTCAGCATCAGCGCCGAATAGTCGTCGTTCGCCCGCTTGTAGTCGTCGGCGCGCGACTCGACGTCGGCGCCGGTCGTCAACGCGAAGCCGCCCACGTAGTCCGCAACGCCGCTGGTGCGCGGGGCCACGAAATCGGCAAGGCACAGGTTCGCGCGGTCTGACGGACGCTCGTTCTGCTGACGGAGGTTGCGCCACGTCAACAACGGCACGCGGCGTGACTCGTCGGTCCACAGCACGATGTCGTCGCCTTGCGACTCCGCCGGCCACACTCCGATGACCGCGTCCGCGGTCAGCCAACGCTCCGCGACGATCCGCGCGAGCATCGCCTTGCCCTCGGCGAACAGGTTGCGCGCCGCCTCGCCGACGAGGGCATCGTCGAGAATCGCCGGGTAGGGCCCGGAAAGCTCCCACGCCTGGAAGAACGGACCCCAGTCGATGCATTCGGCGATCGCTGCCAGATCGACGCCCCTGAACACGTGGCGACCCGGCACCGCGGGCGCGGGTGCTGCGTACGCCGACCACGTCGGCACGAACGCGTTGGCGCGCGCGGCGACGAGCGACACGAGCTTCGGCCCGCGCTTCGCAGCGTGCTGCGCGCGGATCGTCGTGTAGTCATCCGCCACCTGCTTGACGAACGGCGCGCGCTGGTCGTCCGACAGCAGGCTGGTGACGACGCCGACAGCGCGCGACGCATCGGGCACGTAGACGGTCGGCGCGTTCGTGTAGTTCGGCGCGATCTTGACGGCGGTGTGAACACGCGACGTCGTTGCGCCGCCGATCAGCAGCGGAAGGGTGAATCCCTCGCGCTGCATCTCGGCGGCCACGTGCGCCATTTCCTCGAGCGACGGCGTGATCAGCCCCGACAATCCGATCACGTCGGCGTTCTGTTCGCGCGCGGTCGCCAGAATTTTCTGGGCCGGGACCATGACGCCGAGGTCGACGACATCGAAGTTATTGCATTGAAGCACGACGCCCACGATGTTCTTGCCGATGTCGTGGACGTCGCCCTTGACGGTCG
>JBDTNI010000325.1:0-3082 GCA_039933815.1 Betaproteobacteria bacterium | reverse complement strand
GTCGAGATCGTTCGTCGGCTCGTCGAGCACCAGCAGATTGGCCGTCCGCGCAAACAACCGCGCGAGCAGCAGCCGGTTCCGCTCTCCGCCCGACAGCGTTTTCACCGGCGCCCTGGCGCGCTCCGGCGCAAACAGGAAATCGGCGAGATAGCTCAGCACGTGCTTGCGACCCGCCGGTGCGTCGATCCAGTCGGAACCCGGACTGATCGCGTCCACCAGCGTCGCTTCGTCGTCGAGCACCTCCCGCAGCTGGTCGAAATACGCCACGTCGAGCCGGGTGCCGCGGCGAACGCTTCCGTGATCGGGCGCGAGCTCGCCGAGAATGATCCTGAGCAGCGTCGACTTGCCCGCGCCGTTCGGTCCGAGCAGCGCGACGCGGTCACCGCGCATGATGCGCAGATCGAGATCGCGGACGATGTCGCGCGCGCCGAAGCGCTTGCTGACGTGCTCGAGCTCGACGACCAGCCGGCCCGAGCGTTCGCCGGCGTCCAGCGCGAGCTTCACGTTCCCCATCCGTTCGCGCCGCATCGCGCGCTCGCGCCGAAGCGCCTCGAGACGCCGGACGCGGCCCTCGTCGCGCGTGCGCCGCGCTTCGACGCCCTTGCGGATCCACACCTCTTCCTGTCGCCAGAACTGGTCGAACTTGCGCGCCGCCGTCGCCTCCGCGGCGAGCTCGGACGTCTTGCGCGACGCGTAGGCCGAGAAATTTCCCGGGTACGACCGGACGAGTCCGCGGTCGAGCTCGACGATGCGCGTGCACGTGCGATCGAGGAACACGCGGTCGTGCGTGACGACGATCGCCGCGCGGACCGCCTGGACGTTTGCTTCCAGAAGTGCGATGCCGTCGACGTCGAGGTGATTCGTCGGTTCGTCGAGGAGCAGCAAGTCGGGTTCCAGCGCCAGCGCCAGCGCCAGCGCCGCGCGCTTGCGTTCGCCACCGGATGCGCGCGCAGGAACCTGAGTGTCGGCGAGCCCGAAGCGATGGAGGAACTCGGAAAGGCGGGCCTCGACGCGCCAGCGCGCGCGCTCGTCGTCGAAATCGTCCAGCTTCGCGCGACGGACGAGGCTCTCGCGCAACGACGGCGCATCGGGCAGCACGGGTTCCTGCTCGACGTGCACGACGCGCGTGCCGTCCGCGCGCTCGATGATTCCGGCGTCGAGTTCCAGGACCCCCGCGACCGCGAGCAGCAGCGACGACTTGCCGGTGCCGTTGCGTCCGATCAGCCCGACGCGCTCGCCCGCATCGATGGCGAAGTCGGCGTGGTCAAGCAGCGGATGGAGGCCGAAGGCAAGCTCGGCGTCGCGCACGGTCAGTAGTGGCATCGGCCAAGGATAACGCGCCCGGTCGGCGAGGCCGCGGCGCCGCCCGTGCAACGGGCTCTCTCGCCTTAAGATACGGGTCTTTCAACCCGCGGAGTCGATACATGGCCTTGCTGATCGCCGGTCTCGCCGTCTTCATCGTTCTTCATTCGATCGGCATCGCCGCGCCCGCTTGGCGGTCGCGCCAGATGGCGGGAATGGGGGAGCGGCGCTGGAAAGGCGTGTATTCGCTGCTGTCCGCCGTGGCGCTCGTGATGATCGTCGTCGGCTTCGGGCATGCGCGCGCGGACGCGGTTCCCCTCTACCAGCCGCTCGCCGGCGCGCGTCACGCGGCGGCGTTGCTGAACGTCGTCGCCTTCGTGCTGATCGCGTCGGCCTATGTCAGCGGTACGCGGATCAAGGCCGTGTTAGGGCATCCGATGACGCTCGGGGTGGCGCTGTGGGCGATCGCGCACCTGATCGCGAACGGCCGGCTGCACGCCGTCATCCTGTTCGGGGTACTGCTCGCGTGGTCGCTGGTCGTCTTCGTCGTGCGTCGCGAGCGCGACCGGCACGCGCGCGTCGCACGTCCCGCCGGTACGCTGGCGCGAGATGCGATCGCGGTCGTCGCCGGCGTGATCGCGTCGCTCGTCTTCGCGCTGTTCCTGCACGGGCCCCTGATCGGCGTGCGTCCGTTCGGCTGAGCGCGCCTTGTTACAATCCGCGCCCGAGCGGCGTGCCGACCGCGCGCCCTCGCCGCGCACCCGCGCGACGCATCCCGTGCTGCCGGGCATTCAGACGACGATGGCTTCCGACCTCCACCCTGCGGATCTCGCGCGCGACGTCGCGCGCCGGCGCACGTTCGCCATCATCTCGCACCCGGACGCCGGCAAAACGACGCTCACCGAAAAGCTTCTGCTGTTCGGCGGCGCGATCCAGCTGGCGGGCACCGTCAAGTCGCGCAAGAGCGCGCGCCACGCGACGTCCGACTGGATGGAAGTCGAGAAGCAGCGCGGCATCTCGGTGACGAGTTCCGTCATGCAGTTCGAGTACGGCGGCCACACGATCAACCTGCTCGACACGCCGGGTCACGAGGACTTCTCGGAGGACACGTACCGCGTGCTCACCGCCGTCGATGCGGCGGTAATGGTGATCGACGCGGCGAAGGGCGTCGAGGCGCAGACGATCAAGCTGCTCGAAGTCTGCCGGCTGCGCGCCACGCCGATCATCACGTTCGTCAACAAGATGGACCGCGAGGTGCGCGAGCCGCTGGCGCTGCTCGAGGAGATCGAGTCGGTGCTGGCGATCGATTGCGCGCCGATCAGCTGGCCGCTCGGCATGGGGAAGCGATTCCGCGGCGTGTTCCACCTGCTGAACGATCGCCTGCTCCGCTTTGCGCCGGGCGAAGAACGGGTCGCAACCGACACCGAGCGCATCGAGGGACTCGACAACCCGCGGCTCGACGCACTGTTTCCCGATGAAACCGCAGCGCTGCGCCACGACGTCGATCTGATCCGCGGCGCCAGCCTGCCGTTCGATCTCGAGACGTTTCTCGCGGGCAGGCAGACGCCCGTGTTCTTCGGCTCCGGCATCAACAATTTCGGCGTGCAGGAGATACTGCAGGCACTCGTGGAGTGGGCGCCACCCCCCCAGCCACGCGACGCGACGTTGCGCGTCGTCGAGCCCTCCGAATCGCCGTTCAGCGGCTTCGTGTTCAAGATCCAGGCGAACATGGATCCGCGGCACCGCGACCGGATCGCGTTCTTCCGCGTATGCTCGGGGC
>JBDTNI010000324.1:0-3085 GCA_039933815.1 Betaproteobacteria bacterium | reverse complement strand
GCGAGATCGCGCAGCGCTATCTCGACGAGGTCGGCCACGATCTGGCCGACATCGAATCGATCCGCCGCTTCGCCGTAGCCGCGCTGCGTAACGAGCAGGACCGCGACCTGCAGGCCTTCGGCGTGCATTTCGATCGGTATTACCTCGAAAGCTCGCTGTACACGGACGGCCGCGTCGACGACACCGTCAAGCGGCTGGCGGTGTCGGGAACGACGTACGAGAGCGAGGGCGCGCTGTGGCTGCGCACGACGGCGTTCGGCGACGACAAGGATCGTGTCATGCGCAAGTCCGACGGCGGATACACGTATTTCGTCCCCGACGTCGCCTATCACGTCACGAAGTTCGAGCGTGGGTTTTCGCGCGCCATCAACGTGCAGGGCTCGGATCATCACGGCACGATCGCACGCGTGCGGGCCGGGTTGCAGGCGATCGGCATCGGCGTGCCGCAGGGCTTTCCCGACTACGTGCTGCACAAGATGGTGACGGTGATGCGCGGCGGCGAAGAGGTGAAGATCAGCAAGCGCGCCGGCAGTTACGTGACGCTGCGCGACCTGATCGACGAGGCCGGTCGCGACGCCGTCCGTTTTTTCCTGGTCTCGCGCAAGGCGGACTCCGAGTTTGTCTTCGACATCGACCTCGCACGTTCGAAAACCGAGGACAACCCCGTGTATTACGTCCAGTACGCGCACGCGCGCGTCCAGTCGGTGCTGCGGCAGGCCGGGCTTGCGCACGACGAGTCGCTGGCGAAGCTGCAGCAGGCCGATCTGTCGCCGCTGCGCAGCGCGTACGAACGGGCGCTGCTGCGGCGGCTCGCAGACTTTCCCGCCGAACTCGCGCTGGCGGCGCGTGAGTTCGCACCCCACCAGATCACGTTCTACCTCAAGGATTTGGCGCAGGAATTCCACAGTTACTATAATGCCGAGCGCTTCCTGGTCGACGATGCGGTCATCCGCGACGCGCGGCTTGCGTTGATCGTCGCGACCGGGCAGGTGCTGCGCAACGGGCTCGCGATTCTCGGGATCGACGCGCCAAACGAGATGTGAACGCCATGACTGCTTCTCCCCCAACACGCGCACCCCGCGCAGCGCCCCGCCGCAGTGCGCTCGGCGGAACGCTGATCGGCGTCTTCATCGGCATTGTGGTCGGCCTCGGCCTCGCGGCGACGGTCGCGTACTGGGTAATGCGGAACAATCCGGCGTTGTCGATGCCGTCGTTCGCGCGGCCGTCCGCCGACGCGACGAAGGACGCGGCTGCCAAGGGCGCAAAGGCGTCGCCGGACAAGCTCGACCTCGGGTTCTACAAGATCCTTCCTGGCGTCGAGGAGCCGAAGGTGCAGCCTGAGCGCCGCGCGGAGCGCAGCGATCGCTCCGTCGTCGGCGAAGCGAAAGAACGATCGTTGGATAAATCGGGTTCGCGTACGTCGGTGCCGGTCGACGCGCCGCCCGCCAGGTCTGTGGACAAGGCCGCGCCCATGGAAGCGACGCCGAAGACGGCCAAGGCCGCCGACCGAGCGTGGCTGCAGGCCGGGTCCTTCTCGGCACCGCCCGATGCGGAGAACCTGCGCGCCCGACTGGCGCTCGCCGGGTGGGAGGCGACCGTCCAGGAGGGTGCGCTTGCCGACAGCAGCGTCCGCTATCGCGTCAGGCTCGGTCCCTACGACAACCCCGACGAGCTTCGCCGCATCAAGTCGGAACTCGCCAAGCGCGGATTCGACGTCACGGTGATCCACTGAAGTCCGCCGTTGCGCCGCTGCCGTCGGCTGAAGCGGAACTCGGGCGCGGCGTGCTGGACCAACGGCGGCAAGTCCTGCCGTCTGTCGTCCGGCGCGTCGTCGCGGCCGTTAAGCCTTCCTAACCTTCGGAGAACGCATGAGCATTCGTGAACTGCCCGTGATCGGTCGAGCGATGCTCGTCCTTATGGCCGGACTGCTGCTGGCGAGCGGGCCCGCCGCCGCCCAGCTCACCGAAGGCAAGAACTACGCGCGGATCGCCAATCCCCAGCCCGTCGAGACGGGGAAGAAGATCGAGGTGATCGAGTTTTTCTCGTACGGGTGTCCGCACTGCGCCGAGCTCGAGCCGCACCTCGACGCATGGCTGGCGAAGGCGCCGCAGGACATCGCGTTCCGCCGCGTGCCGGTGATGTTTCAGCAGCGCTGGGTTCCGCTCGCGAAGATCTACTACACGCTCGATGCGCTCGGTGCCGAATCGAAGCTTTCTCCCGACGTGTTCAAGGCCCTCCACGGCTCGAACGTCGCGTTGTGGGACAGCGACAAGTTCTATGACTGGGCAGCGACGAAGGGACTCGACCGCAAGAAGGTGGAGGACGTCTTCACGTCGTTCGCCATCGATGGGAAGATGAAGCGCGCGATGCAGCTCGCCCAGCAATACAACATCCAGTCGGTGCCCACCGTCATCATCGACGGGAAGTTCGTGACGTCCTCCGATCGCGTCGGCACGCACGCGCAACTTCCCGCCGCGATCGACGAGCTCGTCAACAAGGCGCGCGCCGAACGTCCGAAGGGCTGACGTGACGCCGGCGTCGACCTCGCGGTCGATGCGGCAGGCGGATCGTGTCCGGCGCCCGTGATGCCCGCCGGCGCCCGAATGCGACGGTGTTCATCACCGGCGCATCGTCCGGCCTTGGCGAGGCACTCGCCCGCCATTACGCCGCGAAGGGCGCAGCACTCGGCCTGTTCGCGCGGCGCGAGGCCGAGCTCGCGCGCGTGTCGTCCGGGCTTCGGTCGCCACACGTGGCGTGCTACGCCGGCGACGTTCGTGACGCGTCCGCGCTGGCCGGTGCCGCCCGCGATTTCATCGCGCGCCACGGAGTCCCGTCGATCGTCATCGCCAACGCCGGTGTCTCGCGCGGCACGCTGACCGAGCATCGCGAGGACCTCCCCGCGTTCCGCGCGGTCTTCGACACGAATGTGATGGGGATCGTGCACACGTTCCAGCCGTTCGTCGCGGCAATGCGCGACCGGCACGGCGGCGCGCTGGTCGGCGTGGCGTCGATCGCCGGATTTCGCGGCGTCCGCGGCTCCGGCGCCTACAGCGCGTCGAAAGCCGCGGCCATCACCTATCTCGAG
>JBDTNI010000323.1:0-3099 GCA_039933815.1 Betaproteobacteria bacterium | reverse complement strand
CGACGCCGGCATCGCCGACGGTGACGGCGGCTTCACGCATTTCCTCGGCGCGGCGCCGGCCGTGCTGGACTACGCGACGCCAGAACCACGTAGCCTGCCGTTCCCAGTCGAGTCCGGGGAACGTCTCGGCGAGCGACGCCAGCACCTCTCGCTCGACTCCGTAGCGACGCGCGGCGAGAAGACTCTCGATCGCGAGTGCCTCCATCCCCTTGATTACCACGCTGCGACACAGCTTGATCGCCGATACCACGCCGTATTCCTGCGCGCCGACGCTGGCGTCGAAGCCGAGTCCCGCCAGCATTGGATGAAGCGCTGCGGCGTGGGGGCCGCCGAGCAGCATCGGCACGCGGATGCCATAGGGCGGCACCGACGTCATCACGGCGGCCTCGACATAACGGCCGCCGGCACGCTCGACGAGCGTCGCGCAGGCGCTCTTCGTCCGCGGCGATGCCGAGTTCAGGTCGAGCACGAACGTGCCCGGGCCGCACGCAGCGGCAATCTGCGCGGCGGCGGCGACCGTCGAGGCGGCGGTCACGGCCGAGATGACGAGATCGGCGCCGCCGACGGCCGCGGCGCAGGTCGACGACAGCGCCACCCCGGCGCGGGCGGCGCGTCCGCGCGCGTCGGTGGCCCAGCGCGCATCGGTTCCGAGCACGTCGAACGCGCTGACGCCCCTCAGACCGGCGGCGCCGAGCGCACCCCCGAAAATGCGCCCCACCTCACCGTATCCGATCAGCGCGATGCCGAGCCGACGGCGCTCGAACGCATCGGAGGTGCCCGGTGGCGGATCGGCGGTGCCGGCAACAGCGCGGGTCATAGGGAGCTCATCGCTGCGTGGTCGGCGTGACGGCAGCCTTCGGTCGTGCGTTCAACGTCGTCGGCAAAACCATCGCAGCGGCGTCGCGCGGACGCAGGGTTCGTCGCGTCACGGCGGTTGGCGGAAGCATACCTAAAAATGCAGGCGAACGATCACTGCGGCCAAGGCGCTCGCTTGACCGCATTGGTCGCCCGCGTCGTTCCGCACTTTGCCGCCGGGGTGCAATGCGCGCCCCAACCGTGTTGACGATACAATCCGCGTCCGGGCGTAGAGCGCCGATGACAGTGCCCCAGGAGGCAGCATGCAAACGCATTGCGATTCACGATTGGTCGGCGGGATGTTCGCACTGGCGTTGTTCGTCGTCGCCGCTACCGCGAGCGCGGGCGAAATTCGCGTCGCCTGCTACTCCGACGGCAACGAGTGCGAGGTCACGCAGGATCTGGCGAAACGCTTCGGAGCGCAGAACCCCGACGTCAAGGTCGTCATCGACAAGGTCCCGTACAAGGCGATCCTCGAGCAGCTTCCGGTCCAGCTCGCCGCCGGCGAAGGACCCGACATCGCGCGCGTGACCGACCTCGGCGGATTGTCGAAGTATTACCTCGACATCACGCCGTACATCAAGGACCCGAAGTACTGGGAGGCCAATTTCGGCGAGACGCTGAAGTGGCTGCGTGCGTCGCCGACGGACACCGGCATCTACGGAATGATGACCCAGCTGACGGTCACCGGGCCCTTCGTGAACAAGACGCTGTTCGAGCAGGCGAAGGTGCCGCTGCCTGGACCGAAGGCGACGTGGGACGACTGGGCTGACGCGACGCGCCGCGTCGCCAAGGCCACGCAGACACCGTATGCGATTGCCTTCGATCGCAGCGGGCACCGGTTCGCGGGACCCGCGATCAGCATGGGCGCGAAGCTCTTCGACGCCAGCGGGAACCTGGTGATCGACGACGGTTTTCGGACGATGGCCAAGAAATTCGTCGACTGGAATCGCGACGGAACCACGCCGAAGGAGATCTGGGGCGGCGTCGGCGGCAATACCTATCGCGATGCGTTCGAGGAGTTCGCCAACGGCCGGGTGGTGATGTACCTGTCCGGCAGCTGGCAGATCAGCCGGATGGACAAGCAGATCGGCCGCAATTTTGACTGGACCGTCGTTCCCAACCCGTGCGGACCGGCGGCGTGCACCGGCATCCCGGGCGGGGCCGCGTTCGTTGCGCTGAAGCGCACGAAGAACCCCAAGGACGTCGGGCGCTTTCTCGATTTCCTGGCGAGCGAACCCGTCTACGCCGAGTACATGACGCGCACCGAGAACATCCCGGCGCATGCGGGCGTGGCCAAGAAGGGCCTCGACTACAAGCTGTCGCCCGCTGCCAAGACTGCGTTGGACACGTTCGTGGCCGATGTTCCCAAGCTGTCGCCGATCGCCTACCGGATCCAGGGCTACAAATACAACCGCGCGCTGTTCAACCCCACGGCGGCGCGTCTCGGACAAAGCATCGCCGGCGAAATGTCGCTCGACGACGCGCTCAAGCGCATCGCATCCGACATCGACGAGCAGGTCAAGGCCGCGCAGAAGTAGTCGGCGCGGGTTGCCGTCGATGAACATCCACGGCGTGCGCCGGCTGCTTGCGGCGTCTGGCCGCGCAGCACTCGACGCCAGCGATGCGCCGATGCGGGCGCTGCAACGCCTCGCCGGCGTGCCACGGATCGGTTGGATGTTCGTCATGCCGAATCTCGCGATACTGAGCCTCTTCACGCTGCTCCCGATCGCGATCAATTTCTATTACGCGTTCACCGGCGGCGTCCAGCTCTATCCGTCCCAACGCCCGTTCGTCGGTGTCGAGAACTTCGCCACGCTGTTCGAGTGCGGGAATTATCTCGATCCGTCGACGTGCAACAAGGATCTGTTCTGGCGCGCCATTTTCAACACCGGCCGGTTTGCGCTCTTTCAAGTCGGCCTGATGGTGCTGTTCGCACTCGTCACTGCGCTCGTGCTGAACCGCAAGCTGATCGGCCGCGGGTTCTGGCGCGCCGTCTATTTCTACCCGGTGCTGCTGTCGCCGGTCGTCGTCGCGCTGATCTGGAAGTGGATGCTGCAACGGGAAGGCGTGCTGAATGCGCTGCTCGTCGCGCGCGGCGTCGCGCCGGTCGACTGGCTGACCGATGGAGGATGGGCGTTCTTCTGGATCGTGCTGATCAGCATCTGGGCGCACATGGGCTTCTACACGCTGATCCTGCTCGCCGGTTTGCAGGCCATCCCGCCGGATCTCTATGAGGCCGCC
>JBDTNI010000322.1:0-3110 GCA_039933815.1 Betaproteobacteria bacterium | reverse complement strand
CCCGTAAATCCAGCGCGAGCGGCCGATGCCGAACGCGACGTCGAGCCAGCCCGTGACGAGGCCCGTGCGGCCGAACAGAACGACCAGCGCGAGCGCAATGACGAAGGGCGGCGTGATGATCGGCAGGATCGACAGCACCTTCAGCACGCCCGCATAGCGCTGTCCGCCGCGCTGCACGACCAGCGCCAGCACGAGGCCGAGCAGCGTCGACACCGTGCCGACGATCGCCGCGAGCAGTGCCGAGTTGATCGCGACGCCGCAGCGCGTGCCGCCGCCCAAGCACCCCATCCCCCAGATGTCCGACGTGAACAGCCGTTCGCTGACGAGTCGAGGCGCAAAGTGGCCGCGCGCGTCGAGCACGGCCGCGACGAGCGCGCTGCCGACCGGGTAGAAGATGAAGACGGTGAGCAAGAGCGCGATCGTGACGACGATGGTCGCGATCGTGATGTTGCCGGCGAACAGGCCGAGGCGCGCCAGCGCGCGCGCCAGACAGATCGTCAGCGCGCCGAGGACGAGCGCGGCGCCGACGCCGAACGCCGGCCCGCCGCCCGCCGCGACCAGTCCCTGACCGAACGCCCACGCGACGCCGAAGCCGGCGGCGGCCGCCGTCGCGCGCGGCTGTTGCAGCCAGCCGAAGCCGAGCGTCACCAACGCGGCCGCAACCAGCGGCACCAGCGACACGGTGGCCTCGTACTTCGGCCACCGCGGATCGCCGCCGATCAACCCGAACGCCGTCGCGCCGCCGTCGACCGCCCACGGCACGACCGCCAGGCCCGCGAGCGCGACGGCCGCGATAAGCGCAGTGACAGCGTCGCGGCCCTCGCCGTCCCGCGCCGACGCGCGCGGAAGTGCCGACGCGATGCCGCTCACCAACCGCCCGCGGAAGGCCGACCGAACGCGGGACGCGTCACGCGCGACGTGCGGCGCCAGCCCACGCTATTTCGGCAGCGCGTAGACCTCCTTGTCCCACTTGGCGAGCAGCCGCGTACGCTCGGCCGACGAGCCGTACTTCGCGAAGTCGTAGTTGATGAGCTTGATCTCCGAGAACTTCGGCGCCTGAGGCGGCGGGGTCACGCTCTTGTTGGACGGCACCTGGTACGACACCTTCGCCTGCGCGCCGATAGACTGTGCCTCCGGCGTGAGCGCCCAGTCGTACCATTTCTTGGCGTTCTCCATGTTCTTCGCGCCCTTGATGATGCTCATGCTGCCGATCTCGTAGCCGGTGCCTTCGCACGGCGACACGATCGCCAGCGGCGCGCCGTTGATCGCCTGCACGACGGCGTCGTGCTGGAACGTGATGCCGATCAGGCTCTCGCCCGTCGCCGCTGCGCGCGCGGGCGCCGCGCCGGATTTCGTGTACTGGTTCACGTTCTTGTGCAGCGCCTTCAGATAGTCGAATGCCTTGTCCTCGCCCATCAGCTGCACCAGCGTCGCGAGCATCGTGTACGACGTACCGGACGAGTTCGGGTTTGCAACCTGGATCTCGTCCTTGAACTCCGGCTTGACGAGATCCGACCAGCATTTCGGCGGCGCGATGTTCTTCTTCTTGAGCTGGTCGGTGTTGTAGCTGTAGCCGAGCGCGCCTGCGTAGACACCGACGGTGCGGTACTTCGACTGTTCGGCCTGCCGCACGGCCCAATCCTGCAGGTCGGCGAGCTTCGGCGACTTGTAGGGTTCGGTGAGCCCTTCTTCTGCGGCCTGCAGATGCGGGTCGCCGGTACCGCCCCACCACACGTCCCCACGCGGATTCGCCGCCTCCGCCTTGATCTGCGCATAGAACTCGCCGGAGCTCTTGCGCGTCATCAG
Organism: Betaproteobacteria bacterium; assembly: GCA_039933815.1. GTDB lineage: Bacteria > Pseudomonadota > Gammaproteobacteria > Burkholderiales > Casimicrobiaceae > VBCG01. The sequence goes on along the minus strand of JBDTNI010000322.1, from coordinate 1,304 downwards.
CACCTTGATGCCGGTGGCCTTCTCGAACGCGGCCACCATCGGCCGGCACCATTCCTCCTGCACCGTGCAGTACAAGACCAGTTCACCTTGGGCGGCCGCCGCGAGCGGCACCGCGAACAGCACTGCGGGCAAGAGCCCGCGCAGCCAGGTCGACATCCGCATGCTTTCCTCCGAGATCGTGTTGTCTGTATTCGGGGAGTCCCCGCATTGCGCGGCGAGTGTAGCGCAAACCGGGCGGGCGCGACGCCGCGACGCCGGTGCGGCGGACACGGACGACCCGTCAACAAGCCGCGCGGAGGCCCCACGTCAGAGCGCCAGGAACCTTCGCAGGTCGGCGAGTTCCCGCTCCAGTTCGCGGGCAAACGCCACTCCTCCGGGACGTCGCCCGGCCACGAACCCGAACGTGCTCTGCAGCACGGTTCCGGCAACGGCGAGATTGGCCCAGCCGACCACGTGGTCGCGCCACAACAGCGGCAACGCGTAGTAGCCGAGCTTGCGCGCGGCCGGCGGCGTGTACGCCTCGAACCGGTATGCCCATCCCCAGAAGCGCTCGAAGCGCAGCCGATCCCAGACGACAGGATCGAACGGTGCCAGGAGCCGCGCGCGGTCGATCGCAGCGTCATCACCCACGCGCGGGTCTTCGTCGGCCGGCCAGACCCAGTCGACGCCGTCGACCCGCCCATGCGCAAGCCGTGATTGCGCACGGCGGAGTGCTCCGTCGAAATCCGCGCGCCATTGCGGCACGCCGTAGCGCAACCGGCGCACCAGCGGATTGAAGCGGGCGGCCGGGATCGGCGCGTACTTGCGGACGAGGACGTCGACGAGCGCATCGAGGCGTGCCTTGCGTTCCGCAGCGCCAGCCGCACCGGCGGTCGGCTCGCGTGCCGTGTAGACGCGGATGCCGTTGTCGCGACGTGCGACACGCAAAAGGCCGCGGTAGTGCATGCCGTCGAGCAAATGGGTCGTGGCGTTCGACGATCCGCCCCATGCATTGCGAACCGCGCCGTGCGCGAGCGCGGCGTCGACGTCGCGCGGGTGCGCCTCGCCCCGCTCGCGGACGAAGGCAAGCACGTCGAGCGACCGGCGCGTCGTCGCCGGACCCCAGCGGTTGCGCGCGACACGCGGGTGCATCAGATGGTGATGCGCGCGCGGCAGGAATCCGTAGTTGACGAAGGCGTCCTCCTCGAACGCCAAGCCGGGATACAGGCGCTCGAGATCGCCGGCGCGGTAGCCCGCGACCCGGTGCCGCAGCGTCAGGTCCTGCGCGCGCGCCGGTGCGCGGATCGGATCGGCCTGCACGAACC
>JBDTNI010000321.1:0-3135 GCA_039933815.1 Betaproteobacteria bacterium | reverse complement strand
GCGGCGGCGCTGATCTGCGCCGACGACGTTTCGCTGTACAGATTGGACGCGTCGACGACGCCGGGCATGCCGGGGACGGTGGCGATCGCGCTCTTCTGCATCGGCGCGGCGCCCTCCGGTGCAGGTGCTGCAGGCGCAGGGGCCTGGGCGGCCACGCCGAACGCGACCAGAGCGTTGAACGCGACGGCGAGTGCTTTGCGTGCGGGATGCATGTTCAAGAATGTTCCAGTGGCAGAAAACAGGTGGCGTCAGCGAACGACGGCGCGGCGGATCGCCGCCACCGATTCGCGCACGACGAGGTCGACGCCGGCACGGCCCGCCTCCGCCGAGGATCGACGCGGATCACCGTACACGCCGTGTCTTGCATCGAGATCGGTCGCAGCGGCGAGGCGCGCCGCGCGCACCAGCGTTGCGTCGACGGCGAGTGCTAGCGACGTATCCGCGACGCCCGCGTGCGTGCCGATCTCGGCGTCGGTGTACCCGCGTTCCTTCAGCGTCTGGCGATAAAGCGTATCGGTGACGCGATAGTACTCGACCAGCGCGTGAACCCGGTCGGGCGCGCGCGACCACTCCCGGTTGAGTCTGGCCGCGACGACCTCTTCGCTGTGCTGGTAGCCACCGTGATCGCCGATGAAGAAGACGTCGCGGAAACCACTGGCCCGCAGGCTTCGCGCTGCGTATTCGAGCACGCTCTCGAATGTCTTCGTCGGCACGGTGATCGTCCCTGCGAAGCGCATGTGCGCGGTCGGCGGGTCGATGCTGCCCTCGGGCACATAGGCCACGACAGGCGCGACCAGCGCGTTGCCAAGCTCGCGAGCGATCCTCGCCGCGAGTGCCTTCACGCGTACGTTGTGCTTTCCGAGGACCATGTGCGGCCCGTTCTGCTCGGTGCCGCCGATCGGGACGATTGCGATCGTCTTGCCGGCGCGCACCGACGCCTGCAGTTCCGGCGACGTCAGTTCGTCGATGAATACGGAGTCCTGGGCGCGGGCGCCGCAGGCGAAAAGAGCGAGCAGCGTCGCCAGGACGCGAGGCGCGAGGAAACCCATGCCGCTATGGTAGGCGATCGGTGCTGCGCGCCGCGAGCGCGCGTTTGCAGCGGTCGCGGTCAGCGCGTCGACAATCCTGCCGTCAGGCGCGGCGGCGCCGGGCGCTCCGTGCGCAGCAGGATGTCGTAGTAACCGCGGACGCGTCCGACGAAAGCCACCGGCATGCCGCCACGCGCGTAGCCGTATTTCGCGGTCATGTAGTACTCGGGCTCGGCCAGCAGAGGGAGCACCTTTCGGACGTCACTCCACAGGTCGGGGTTGAGCTTCCTGCGCTGCGCGAGCACGCGCGCGTCCTCGAGATGAGCGATGCCGATGTTGAACGCGGCCAGCGCGAACCACGTGCGGTCGGGCTCGGGGATTCGCGTCGGCACCCGGGATTTCAGGTCGGCGAGGTAGCGGGCGGCGCCGACGGCCGACGATCTCGCATCCAGCCGGTCGACAACGCCGAGATGCCGCGCCGTTTCCTCGGTTAGTTGCATCAGGCCGCGCACCCCCGTTTCGCTGGTGGCGATGGGGTCCCACTGCGACTCCTGGTAGGCGACCGCCGCGAGCAGCCGCCATTCGATGCCGCTTTGCGCTTGGGCCTCGAGAAAGGTCTTGCGCCACTCCGGAAGGGTCTTCCGGATCCGCTCCTGGAATACACCTGCATCGATGCGTTCGACGGTGGCGGCCACGCCGAAGTAGCGGTCGGCGAGTCGCGCCAGCGTACCGTCACGTCGCAGCCCGGCGAAGAACGTATCCAGCGCATTGCGAAGCTCGGGATAGGCCGGCGATACCGCCCACGCAAACTCCCGGCGCGGACCGGCCGGAAACGCGACGTCGAAGTCGAGATAGATATTCCGGGCGAGTGCAGCGTCGCTCGACGCGACGACGGCATAACTGACTGTTCCGTCCGCCACGTCGGCGATGAGGTCGTCCGCCGACGTGACGTCGATGGCCTTCCAGCGGACTTCCGGATGGTCGTACCGGACCGCCGCCAGCGGACCGTCGAGTCCGGTATGGGCGGGATACGCGACCACGGCATCCTCGAGATCTTTCCAGCGTCGGGGCCGGTACCCGTCCACGTTGTAGATGAGCACCGGCTCGACGGAGTGGTAGCCGGTGCTCCACGCGAGGTTCGTCGACGCGGGCGGCGCACCGTCGACGTCGGACGCGGTCGCCGCCTGCAAGAGTCCGCCCGCGCCGAGTTGGGCGGCGCCCGCCGACACCTGCTGGAGCAGCGGCGCGGCGCCATCGGCAAACGACACGTGGAGGGGCACGCCGCGTTCGCGCGCGAAGCGCGTGAGGAGTTCGTAATCGAACCCGGTGGTCCTGCCGTTCGGCAGTGTGAACCACGTGGCGGGTCCGGGCCGGACGATCACGCTGATCCCGGCCTTCGCCGGCGGAAGCGGAGGGGGCGCGCGCTCGCAGCCACTGAACGCCAGCAGCGCCAGCGCGGCGACGGCCGTGATGCACGGCCGGCACGCTGGAAGGATTCGGACAAACATTCGATCGCGCATACGCATCGACCCGTTGCCGGGTACGTCTTCGAAGGTTTGCGGCGATCTTGATGCCGCCGTGAACGGATGCAGCCTTGCCACGGGCTGCGCGAGACTCCACAGAGGTCGCCGGCGCGGGCCCCGCGCCTCATGCGACGCGTCGATTATAACCGGTCGACGCCAGGGGCCCATCGACCGCCCGGCTGAGGCGCGTTTGTGCCACTTGTCCCCTACAACCGTCACCTACAACCGGCCGGATTTGGCGGAATACGCCGGCCAGGCCAAAGCCGCGTATCGGCTATACTTCGAGTTCGCGGAAACTGCGCCCCGATCAATGGCGGGTCGCCCCGCATTGCAAGGTCGTGAACCTGGTCAGGTCCGGAAGGAAGCAGCCAAAGCGATTCACTGCAAGTGCCGGGGGAACGGCTCGCCTCTCCTTTCCTTGCCGGACCAATCCTGCCGCATCGCACCGTCCCGAGTGGCGTCCGGGTCGAATGATCGGTGTGGCCCGCGGATGCGCGGCGGTGGCGGGCAAGGTACGGCGGGGTCAACAGCCGCAGTTGTTGCAGGTCTTCTTGGGCGATGACCTACCAGGTACTGGCTCGCAA
>JBDTNI010000320.1:0-3138 GCA_039933815.1 Betaproteobacteria bacterium | reverse complement strand
CAGGTCGCGCGCCGTGCGCTCGAGGCCGCTCGAACGCTTGGCGATCCGCGTTTTCTCGGCCAGGCGCAGGCGGCGCTCGAGCCGTGGTGGAAAGGTGACGACGTGCCACCTGCCGCACGCCTGCTGCGCGCGACACTGAAGCAAAGCCAGCACGACTTCGAAGGCGCGCTGCGCGACCTCGACTTCCTCGTGAACGCGGAACCTGCGCTGGCGCAGGCGCGACTGACGCGCGCCACCGTCCTCGCCGTCGTCGGCCGTTATGCCGACGCAAGGCGCGACTGTGCGGCGTTGCGCGGGCGAGCGGCGGCAATCGTCGTCGCCGGGTGCGACGCCGTGCCGGCGAGCCTGACCGGGAGCGCCGGCGACGCATACGGCACGCTCGTCCGTGCGCTCGCCGACCCGCGTGGATCTGGCGACGTGCGCGAATGGGCATTGACGCTCGCGGCGGAGATCGCGGCGCGGCGCGGTGACGCCACCGCCGCCGACGCGCATTTCAGGCAGGCGCTGGCGCTCGATCCGGAAGACGCCTACCTCAAAGGCGCGTACGCCGATTTTCTGATCGATCAAAACCGGGCGCGCGACGTGCTGCCGATCGTGCGCGACGACACGCGCAACGACGCGTTGCTGCTGCGCCTCGCGCTGGCGGAGCAGCGTCTTCCCGACGAGCGCACGGCATTCACCGAGCACCGGCGAGAACTCGCCGACCGGTTCGACGCGGCGCGGCGGCGGGGTGACAGCCTGCACCGGCGCGAGGAGGCGCGATTCCGGCTCGCTATCGAGAACGATGCCGCGGGCGCCCTGACGCTCGCGCGCGACAACTGGGCCGTGCAGCGCGAGCCCGCTGACCTGCGCATCCTGATCGAATCAGCGCGCGCCGCCGGCGACGCCGGGGCACTGAAGGTTGCGACGGACTGGATCGCGTCGAATCGGCTCGAGGACGCGGCAACGGTCACGGCGATGGAGGCGCGGCGATGACGCGTGCGGCGGTCACGCGGGCGTCGGCGGCATTGCTGGCGCTGATGCTGTCGATCGCGTCGCCGTCGGCGCTGGCGCACAAGGCGAGTGACGCCTACCTGACGATCGAGCGCACCGGGTCGCAGCTGCGCGGTCAGTGGGACATCGCGCTACGCGATCTCGACAACGGCATCGGCCTCGATGCCAACGGCGATGGCGACATCACCTGGGGCGAGGTTCGCCAGCGCCAGCAGGAAATCGCCGCGTATGCGCTCGGCCGGCTGCAGGTCTCGTCGGGCGGCGAGCGCTGCTCGCTGGCGGCGCGCGACCAACTGGTCGACAGTCACACGGACGGCGCGTACGCGGTGCTGATGTTCACCGGCGACTGCCCGGCGGCCGGACCGACGCTCGCGATCGACTACACGCTGTTCGCGGGCATCGATCCGCAGCACCGTGGCCTGCTCAACTTCGTCGAGACTGGTCATAGCCGCAGCGTCGTCTTCAGCGCCGACGCGCCGCACCGCGTCGTCGGCGGCGACAGCGGCGGCATGCTCCAGCAGTTCACCACCTACGTCAACGAGGGCGTCTGGCATATCTGGACCGGCTTCGACCACATCCTGTTTCTCGTGTCGTTGCTGTTGCCGGCGGTGTTCGTCCGCAATCGCGGCACGTGGCAGCCGGGCCCGTCGTTCCGCGGCGCCTTCATCGACGTCGCCAAGGTCGTGACGGCTTTCACGCTCGCGCACTCGATCACGCTGTCGCTTGCCGCGCTGTCGATCGTCGAGCTGCCGTCGCGCCTGGTCGAATCCGGCATCGCGCTGTCGGTCGTGCTCGCTGCGCTCAACAACCTGTTCCCGGTGCTTTCGAACGGGCGCTGGATGGCCGCGTTCGGGTTCGGGTTGCTGCACGGTTTCGGTTTCGCAGGCGCGCTGCAGGATCTCGGTTTGCCCACCGGATCGCTCGCGCTTTCGCTCGCCAGCTTCAACCTCGGTGTCGAGACGGGGCAGCTCGCGATCGTCCTTTTGTTCCTTCCGCTGGCATTCGTGCTGCGGTCGACGTGGACCTATCGCCGGCTCGTTTTCGGAGGTGGCTCGGTCGCCATCGCCGCGATCGCGTCGGTGTGGCTCGTCGAGCGTGCATTCAATGTCGGCGTTTTCAGCGCGCTCGCCGCGCGATAGTCCATCAGTCCGGAGAATCCATGAAATTGAAATACGTAGCACGAGTCATCTGCGGCGCCGCGCTCTGCGGCGCGGCAGTCTTGAGCGGCGGCGCATTCGCCGCGAGCCATCGGGAAGCGCCGATGATCGCGATGGATCCGTCGGCCGACAACACCGACTTTTACATGTTCAAGAGCTGGACGAACCCCGAGAACGTGGTGTTCATCCTGAACGCGATCCCGCTGCAGGAGCCGGGCGGCGGACCCAACTATTACAACTTCGGCGACGACGTGCTGTACCGGATCAGCGTCGACACCAATGCGGACGGCAAGGAAGACCTGTCGTACGAGGTCCGCTTCAAGACCGAGCTGCGAGGTCCGCTGACGAGCCTCGAGCTCCCGCTTGCGTACGTCGCGCTGCCGCCCATCAAAACGCTCGACGGCGAGGGGTCCGAGGGCCTGATCCTGCGGCAGAGCTACACGGTGACGCAGGTACGCGGCCACGTGCGCGTTCCGCTCGGCACCAAGACGATGTACGCCGTGCCGTCGCGCGTCGGTCCGCGGACGATGCCGGATTACGAAGGGCTGGCGGCGCAAGGCATCTACGCGCTTGCCAACGGTGGCAAGATCTTCGCGGGGCAGCGCGACGAGACGTTCTACATCGACGTCGGCGCGGCGTTCGACACGCTGAATTTCCGGCGCACGCCGCCCGTGCTGAAACCGGAGGAGGATGCAAACGACGCGGTCAACCCGTTCGGCAACGACCAGCTGTCCGGTTACAACGTCAACACGATCGCCATCGAGGTTCCGATCAGCTCCGTCACGTCGAATCCGAACGCGGTCATCGGCGCCTATGCATCGACCGAGCGGCAGAAGGTTCGCGTCCTGCGCAGCCCTCAGGACAAGCCCGAGGTCAATGCGGGTCCGTCGATCCAGGTGTCGCGCCTCGCCAATCCCCTCGTCAACGAGCTCATCATCGGTACCGATCGCAAGGACGAGTGGAACGCGACGGATCCGTCGAACGAGGC
>JBDTNI010000319.1:0-3139 GCA_039933815.1 Betaproteobacteria bacterium | reverse complement strand
GGCGGTGCAACGAGGCCGAGAGTGAGGCCGACACGCGGTGGGGCGATTGGCGGTAGCGGTGCAACGAGGCCGAGAGTGAGGCCAAAGTTCGAAGCACGGGGCCCGCAGGCGTGCGAAGCCGCGCGGCCTATTCCACGATGAGCGCGGCCGTCACCGCCCGTCCTTCCGCGACGAGGATGTTGAACGTGCGGCACGCGGCGCGGGTGTCCATCGTCTCGATGCCGACGCGCGCCGCGTGCAACGGCGCCGTCAGCCTCGGATGCGGGAACCGCTGCACGGCCCCCGTGCCGAGCAGCACGAGCTCCGGCGACGCTTCGAGCAGTTTCGCGAAATCGTCGCCCGTCAGCGCTTCGAATCCGTTGGGCGCGAAGCCTTCCGCGACGGACGTGGCGGTGACGATCAGGCTGCGGTGGTACGTGTCGGCGCCAATGCGCAGCCAGCCGGGGCCGGTGCCGGTGACTAGGTTGGTGCCCGGTGTCTGCAGATGAAATTTCATGCGGCACGATTTAGGCACCGGCCCCGCGAAACGCGGCGCATCAACGTGTTGCGCTGCGCATCCTGCGCGGTTTGTGCAAACCGCTGCCTTTGGTGCGTTGCGGTAAACTGCTGTTTGGACAGGATTGTAGTCGTTCCGATCCTTCGTCGCTCGGACGGTTCCGGGCGCTTACGGTAGAGATCCATGACCGCCCCACCGCAGACGCAGTTCGCGCGCATCGAGCGCCTTCCCCCGTACGTCTTCAACATCACCTCCGAGCTCAAGATGGAGGCTCGCCGCCGCGGCGAGGACATTATCGACTTCGGCATGGGCAATCCCGACGGACCGACACCGGCGCACATCGTCGCCAAGCTCGTCGAAACGGTTCAGCGCGGCGATACGCACGGTTACTCGGTGTCGAAGGGCATTCCGCGGTTGCGCCGGGCGATCTGCCACTGGTACGTCCGCCGCTGGGGCGTGTCGTTCGATCCGGAGACCGAGGCAATCGTCACGATCGGCTCGAAGGAGGGGATCGCGCACCTCGCGCTGGCGACGCTCGGGCGCGGCGATACCGTGCTGGTGCCGAACCCGAGCTATCCGATCCACATCTACGGACCGGTGATTGCCGGCGCCGACATCCGGCAGGTACCGCTGACGCCCGACGTCGATTTTTTCGCCGAGCTCGAGCGGACCATCAAGCTTTCGGTACCGAAGCCGAAGATGCTGATCATCAACTTTCCTGCCAACCCGACGGCGCAATGCGTCGAGTTGCCGTTCTTCGAGAAGATCATCGCGCTCGCGCGCGAGTACGGAATCTGGGTCGTCCACGATCTCGCGTACGCGGACATCTGCTTCGACGGCTGGAAACCGCCGTCGATCATGCAGGTGCCCGGCGCGCGCGACGTGGCCGTCGAATTCTTCACGATGTCCAAAAGCTACAACATGGCCGGGTGGCGAATCGGCTTCATGGTCGGCAACCGCGACCTCGTCTACGCGCTGTCGCGGATCAAGGGATACCACGACTACGGCACGTTCACACCGCTGCAGGTCGCGGCGATCGCCGCGCTCGAAGGGCCGCAGGACTGCGTTGTCGAGATCGCGCAGCGATACCAGAAGCGTCGCGACGTCCTCGTCAAGGGTCTGCACGAATCCGGTTGGAACGTCGACATTCCGAAGGCGTCGATGTACGTGTGGGCGAAAGTTCCCGATGCGTACGCGAAGATGGGCTCTCTCGAGTTCGCGAAGCACCTGCTCGCGCGGGCCAAGGTTTCTGTGTCGCCGGGCATCGGTTTCGGCGAGTTCGGCGACGGCTACGTCCGCTTCGCGATGATCGAGAACGAGGCGCGCACGCGCCAGGCGATCCGGGGCATCAAGCAGATGTTCCGCGAGGACGGGATCGCGTGACGTTCGCCGGAACTCGACCGCCGGCGACGACGGCGCCGCGATGAAGGCGCTTCACGTCGGGTTGCTGGGCTTTGGCACCGTGGGACGGGGCACGTGGGACGTGCTCCGCCGCAACGAAGAGGAGATTTCGCGGCGGGCAGGCCGGCCGATCCGCATCACATGGATCGGTACACGAACGGTCGACCGTGCCCGCCAGGGTGCTCGCGGCATGACGGGCGTCCAGTTCACCGACGATCCGGGCGTCGTGGCGCGACACGCCGACATTGACATCGTCTGCGAACTGATCGGTGGCATCGAGCCGGCGAGGACGCTGGTGCTCGACGCGATCGCGCACGGCAAGCACGTGGTCACGGCGAACAAGGCGCTGCTCGCCGAGCACGGCAACGAGATCTTCGCCGCCGCGCATGCGAGGGGCGTCATGGTCGCGTTCGAGGGCGCCGTCGCCGGCGGCATTCCGATCATCAAGGCGCTGCGCGAGGGACTGTCCGCGAACCGCATCGAGTGGATCGCCGGGATCATCAACGGCACGTCCAACTTTATCCTCTCGACGATGCGGGAGTCAGGCTCCACTTTCGAAGCGGCGCTGCGCGAGGCGCAGGCGCGCGGCTACGCCGAGGCCGATCCGACGTTCGACGTCGGCGGCATCGACGCCGCGCACAAGCTCACGATCATGTCGGCAATCGCGTTCGGCGTGCCGATGCAGTTCGACAAGGCTTACGCCGAGGGAATCGCGCAGCTGACGCGCGAGGATATTCGCTACGCGGAGCAGCTCGGCTACCGGATCAAGCTGCTCGGCATCACGCGCCGGACGGCACGCGGGATCGAACTGCGCGTGCACCCGACGCTGATCCCCGCGAAACGGCTGATCGCGAACGTCGAAGGCGCGATGAACGCGGTGCTGGTGAAGGGCGATGCCGTCGGCGCGACGCTCTACTACGGCGCCGGCGCGGGTGCGGAGCCCACGGCAAGCGCGGTGATCGCCGATCTCGTGGACGTCACGCGAATGCACACGGCCGATCCCGGCAACCGCGTGCCGCATCTCGCATTCCAGCCCGACCCGCTCACCGACGTGCCGTTCCTGCCGATGGGCGACGTCGAGACCAGTTACTACCTGCGGATGCGCGTGCTCGATCGTCCGGGCGTGCTCGCCGACATCACGCGCATCCTTGCGGACGGCGAGATTTCGATCGAGGCGATGATCCAGAAGGAGCCCACCGAGGGCGAGGATCAGACCGACATCATCCTGCTGACGCACCGGTC
>JBDTNI010000318.1:0-3140 GCA_039933815.1 Betaproteobacteria bacterium | reverse complement strand
ATGAAGGCGATCTGGAAGGCGCGGCTCACGACCATATTCCCGCGCCAGGGCCACTACGCGCTGGACCCCGCGGTCGTCGCCGCCCAACCGCCCGCCGACTTCACGATCGAGCGCATTGGCGAACTCGCCGATATCGATGTCTCGTCGCTGCTCGACCACCGCGCCGGCGACGCGCGTGCGAGCTGAAGACGCGCTGAGCTGAAGACGCGCTGAGCTGAAGACGCGCTGAAGACGCGAACGCGAAACTCCACGGGCGGGGTCGCCGAAGGCGACCGCTGAATTCCGCAGATCGCATCGCGCGCGCGACGTCGAGACGCCGCGCGCCCGAGCACGACCCGTCAATCAGCTGCGCATGCGGTTGGCCATCTTCGCAAGCGCGATCGTCAGTGCGGCGCTTCCCAGCGTCTTGACGAGCTGGGGATGCTGCGCATAGAAATCGCCGAGCTTCCCGAAGATATCGGGGCTGCTCTGTTCGGCGTGATTCGTGATGTCCTGCACCTGCTGCGGCGACAGTTGCGATGCCTGCTGCGCGGAGATCTGCGGCCGACCGCCTGAGAGTGCACCCGCCAGTCCACCGAGGACGCCGCCACCGAGCGACGACAGCGCGCCGGGGCCAAGCGAGCCGAGGATCTGGTTCAGCATTCCGGCCTGCTGCTGCGGATTCGATTTCGAGAACATCGAACTCACGAGTTCGCCGAGCGGAGGCGTCTGGTCCGAACGCAGCGCGTCGGCGATGCCTTCCGACATCACATCGGGCGGCGCGTGCTGCGCGACCTGATCGAAATGCGACGACACGTCCGCGGACGGTTGTACGGCGGGGTTCAGGTACTTCTGAAGCAGATTGCCGAGATCGAATGTCATGCTCGTCCTTTCAGGCAGTGATCACGTGCTGCGACCACGCATCAGCACCCGGTACAGTATGAGCAGGATGATCGCCCCGATGAAGGCGCCGATGAATCCCGCTGTTTCCTGGCCGCTGTAGATGCCGAGCGCCTGGCCACCGTACGTCGCGATCAGCGAGCCGGCGATGCCGATCGCCGCCGTGACGAAGAACCCGCCGGGGTCGCGACCCGGCATCACGAACTTCGCCAGAACACCTACTACAAAACCAATCAGAATCGTCCAGATGATCCCCATACGCTCCTCGAGTTGGACAGCGGAAGCTGCGGTATACCCCGATCGCAGCGCCGCGCCAACCCCCGGAACGTTACTTCCGGTACCAGGCGGGGAATTCCTTCTTCAGCGCGTCGAGCTTCGGTAAGTCGTTATAGACGATGTAGGGCTGATCGGGATGCAGCGCCAGATAATTCTGGTGATAGTCCTCGGCGGGATAGAACTTGTCGAGTGGTGCAACTTCGGTTGCGATCGGTTTGCCGAAGGTTTTCGCGCCGTCGAGTTGGGCAATGTAGCGCTCGGCGAAGGCCTTCTGCTGCGCATCCGTATAGAAGATCGCCGACCGGTACTGCGTTCCGACGTCAGGACCCTGCCGGTTCTTTTCCGTCGGGTCGTGCGCGACCGAAAAGAACACCTTCATCAACTCGGGGTACGTGATCTGCGACGGGTCATACGTGACCTTCACCGCCTCGGCGTGACCGGTCGCGCCCGTGCCGACGACCATGTACTTCGCCGTCACCGCGCTGCCGCCGGAGTAGCCCGACACGACGTTCTTGACGCCTTTCACGTGCTTGAAAACGGCGTCGACGCCCCAAAAGCAGCCGCCGGCGAACACGGCTGTGTCCTCGCCGGGCTTCGGCGCCTTGGCGGGCATTTCCGAATAGTCGGGCACGGCGGCACCGGCCGCCCCGCAAAGTGCAAGCATTGCAACGAAACTCGACGTTTTCCAGCGCATTTCCTTCTCCTCGGATGAACAGTCCTGCCTGCTTAGTAAGTGGTGCGCCCCGGAACCTTACGACGGCGACGCCGGCTGCAAGTTCCAGTCCACGCGGGCGGGACGCCCGTCGATCCGCAGCATCGCCGCGGCATCGGGCGCCTCGGCGATGACGCGTCCCGCGCGGATCACCATCCTGCGCGCAGCGCGAAGCCGGATCGCGTCAACCGGGTCGCGGGCCTGCAGCAGCACGCAGTCGGCGCGGCAGCCCGGCGCGATGCCGTAGCCGTCGAGGTGGAGGATTCGCGCGGGCGCCGCCGTCACGGCATCGAAGGCCGCTCGCATGCCGTCCGCGCTCGTCATTTGCGCAACGTGCAGTCCCATCGACGCGACCTCGAGCATGTCGGCGCTGCCGAGCGGATACCACGGATCCATCACGCAGTCGTGCCCGAATGCCACCGTGACGCCGCCCGCGAGCAGCTCCGGCACGCGCGTCATCCCCCGTCGTTTCGGATACGTGTCGTGGCGGCCCTGGATCGTGATGTTGATCAGCGGATTGGCCACGGCGCTGACCCCGGCTTCGCGGATCAGCGGAATCAGCTTCGACACGTAGTAATTGTCCATCGAATGCATCGACGTCAGGTGCGACCCGGTCACGCGTCCCTGGAGCCCCAGACGCTGCGTCCAATACGCAAGCGTCTCGATGTGCCGCGACATCGGGTCGTCGGTCTCGTCGCAGTGCATGTCGACGAGACGGCCCGCGTCCGCCGCAACCTCGCACAGGATGCGCACGCTCTCGGCGCCGTCGGCCATCGTTCGCTCGAAATGGGGAATGCCGCCAACGACGTCGACGCCGAGCGCGAGCGCGCGTCGCAGGTTGGCGAGCGCGCCGGGGCTGCGCAGCACGCCGTCCTGCGGAAACGCCACGAGCTGCAGGTCGAGGTAGGGCTTGACCTTTTCCTTGACGTGCAACAGCGCCTCCACTGCCAGCAGGCGCGGATCGCACACGTCCACGTGTGTGCGGATCGCGAGCAGTCCCTTGGCCACGGCCCAGTCGCAATACGCAAGCGCGCGCTCGACCAGCGCTTCCTGCGTGAGCTGCGGCTTCAGTTCGCCCCACAGCGCGATCCCCTCGAGCAGGGTGCCGCTGCGGTTGACGCGCGGCTGGCCGTACGAGAGCGTGGCGTCCATGTGGAAATGCGGATCGACGAAGGGCGGCGTGAGCAGGTAGCCCTGCGCATCGAGCGTGCGCGCCGCCGCGGCATCGATGCCGGGTGCGACGTCGACGATGCGGCCGTCGGCCACGAGCACG
>JBDTNI010000317.1:0-3160 GCA_039933815.1 Betaproteobacteria bacterium | reverse complement strand
ACAGCACGATCGTGGAACGCTGGAACGGGATGCCCCAGGTCTTGCCGCCGGTCTGACTGTTCTCCATGAACGCCGGATAGAAGCTCTTCAGCCACGCGCGGTCTTCGGCGGTCTTCAAGAGGTCGTCGAAGGGCACGATCGCGTCCTCGTCGATCAGCGTGTACATGTCGGTCGACAACAGGATCGACATCACCGGCGGGTCTCCGCTCTTGACAGCGGTGAGCGCTTTCGCGATCGTGTCCTGATAGCTGCCGGCGTAGATCGGATGGAGCTTGATTCCCGGGTTCTCCTTCTCGAAGTCGGCCGCGTAGCCATCGATGATCTTGGTGATCGGACCGCCGACGGCGACCGGGAAAAAGAACGGCACTTCGACCGTCGCCTGCGCGTGGGCGCCGCTGGCGACAAGCGCGAGCGTCGCGAACATCCAGGTTCCGAACTGCTTGATCAACTTCATTGCTCCTCCTCTGGGGGACGTGTGTAAATTCAGGCGATCATCGTCGCCGCGGCATCGCGCGCCGCGAACTGCGTGCGCAGGCCACCGGCATCGAAGTAATGCTGGGCGCCCTGGGGCCAGCGAATCCACGTGACATCGCCGCGCTGCAATGCGACGCTTCCGGGCACTTTCACTGCGACGAACTGCTTGCCGACGCGGCCACTGACGAGGGAATCGCCCCCGAGGTACTCGACACCGTCGACTTCGGTGCGCACGCCCTGCTCGAACGCCAGCTGCATGTGCTCGGGCCGCACGCCCAGCGTGCCGTCCGCGCACGCCGCGTCGAGCACTCGGGGGCCGTCGGTGCCGCTGATCACGGCACCCTCCCCGCGGGCTGCCAGCCGCAGCAGGTTCATCGGCGGCGTGCCGATGAAGCGCGCAACGAACGTGTTGGCAGGCTGCTCGTACAGGTCGACCGGCGCGCCGTTCTGCTCGATGCGCCCGGCGCGCATCAACAACACGCGATCGGCCATCGACATCGCCTCGACCTGGTCGTGCGTGACATACACCATTGTGATGCCCAGCTTCCTCTGCAGCGCGCGGATCTCGAGCCGCATCTCGGCGCGCAACTGGGCATCGAGGTTCGACAGCGGCTCGTCCATCAGGCACACCGGCGCTTCTGCGATGATCGCCCGCCCGAGGGCCACGCGTTGCTGCTGTCCGCCCGACAGCTGGGCCGGTTTGCGGGCGAGCAACGCGGTCAGTCCGAGCAGGTCGGCGACCCGTGCGAGGCGTGCGTCGCGTTCTGCCGCCGGGACGCGGCGTACGCGAAGCCCGAACAGGATGTTTTCCGCGACCGTCAGGTGCGGGAACAGCGCATAGCTCTGGAACACCATCGAAATGGACCGCGCGGACGGCGGCAGGCGCGTCACGTCGCGTCCGTCGATCAGAACCCGGCCCCCGTCGGCCGCTTCCAGGCCGGCGACGAGCCGCAGCGTCGTCGACTTGCCGCATCCCGACGGGCCGAGGAGCACGTTGAGCGTTCCCGCATCGAACGCGAACGATGCGCGGTCGACGGCGCGGACGGTGCCTTCGGCGGTCGTCCAGTGCTTGCTCAGGTTTTCGGCGAGTATGGCCGACATGGCGGTGGGGTTCGGTCGCCTCGGATCAGGAAAAAAGCGCCGTCAGCGCGGCGCCGGGATCGGGCGCGCGCATGAACGCTTCGCCGACGAGGAATGCGTTGACGCCGTGGCGACGCATCTGCGCGACGTCGCGCTGCGCGACGATGCCACTCTCCGTCACCACGATGCGCCCGGCGGGAACGCGGTCGAGAAGACCGATCGTCGTCTGCAACGACACGTCGAACGTGCTGAGGTTGCGGTTGTTGATGCCGATCAGCGGCGTCGTCAGTTTCAGCGCGCGGTCGAGCTCCGTCGCATCGTGCACCTCGACCAGCACGTCCATGCCGAGGGCGTGGGCAGAGGCCTCGAGTGTCGCCAGTCGCGCATCGTCGAGCGCCGCGACGATCAGCAGAATCGCATCCGCGCCCAGCGCGCGCGACTCGAGGACCTGGTAGTCGTCGATGATGAATTCCTTGCGCAGGCACGGCAGCGAACACGCGTCGCGCGCGTACGTGAGGAATTCGGCCGCGCCCTGGAAGAACGCGCGATCGGTCAGCACCGACAGGCAGGCCGCGCCCGCCCGCGCGTAAGAGCGCGCGATCGACGCGGGGTCGAAGTCCGCACGGAGCAACCCCTTGCTCGGACTCGCCCGCTTGATCTCGGCGATCACCGCGGGCTGGCGAGCGGCAGCGCGCGCGGAAAGTGCAGCGGCGAATCCACGCGGCCGCGACACGCCGCGCGCCTGCGCCGCGAGCGTCGCCGCCGGCCACTCGGCTCGCGCCGTCGCGACTTCCGCTTCCTTGGTCGCAAGGATTCGCGCGAGGATGCCGGTGTCACCCACGCCGGACCCGTCGGTGCTAACCGGCGCCCGCGAGGGCACGGGTGGCCGCCACGAATTCGTCGAGCTTGTGCGCCGCCGCGCCGCTGGCGATGGCGGTTCGCGCCCGCGCAATGCCGTCGACGATCGAGTCGGCAACACCTGCCGCATACAGCGCGGTGCCGGCGTTGAGCACGACGATCTCGCGCGGCGTGCCGTCGGTGCCCTGCAGCGCCTCGACGATCATTTCCTTTGATTCGCGCGCATCGGTCACCTTCAATCCCCGGTTCGACTTCATGTGCAGGCCGAAATCTTCCGGATGGATCTCGTATTCGGTGACGACACCATCCTTCAATTCGCCGACCATCGTCGCGGCGCCGAGCGACACCTCGTCCATCCCGTCCTTGCCGTAGACGACGATCGCGCGCCGGCTGCCGAGTCGCTGCAGCACGCGCACGTGAATGCCGACGAGATCCGGGTGGAAGACGCCGATCAGGTGATTCGCAGCACCCGCCGGATTGGTGAGCGGCCCCAGGATGTTGAAGATCGTCCGCACACCGAGCTCCTTGCGCACCGGCGCGGCGTGCTTCATCGCGCCGTGATGACTCGGCGCGAACATGAAGCCCACGCCGGTCTGCGCGATACACGCCGCCACCTGCGGCGGCGTCAGCATGATGTTGGCGCCAAGGGCCTCGAGCACATCCGCGCTGCCCGACTTCGACGAGACCGACCGGTTGCCGTGCTTCGCCACCCGCGCCCCCGCGGCGGCCGCGACGAACATCGACGCCG
>JBDTNI010000316.1:0-3163 GCA_039933815.1 Betaproteobacteria bacterium | reverse complement strand
TAGCGCGGCCAGCTCGTCAAGGCGTTTGTCGTTCTGGAGCCGGGTTTTAGCGGTGACGTGGCGATGACCACCGCGTTGCAGGATTTCGTCAAGCAGACGATCGCGCCTTACAAGTATCCGCGCGCGGTCGAGTATCTGGATCGCCTGCCGCGGACGGACGTGGGCAAGCTCCAACGGCATCGTCTGCGTTCGATGTCGACGGGCGGCGCGCCATGACGTCCGCCCCGGTCGCGTCGCGGACGGGCCCCGCGGCATGAAGCGGCTTCAGCCGCCCGGCTGGGTGCCGCCGAAGGGCTACGCGAACGGCATCGCCGCGCGAGGAATGATCGTGTTCGTCGGCGGCCAGATCGGCTGGAATGCGCATCAGCAATTCGAGTCGGACGATTTCGCCGCACAGGCGCGGCGCGCGCTGCAGAACGTCGTCGCCGTGCTCGCCGAGGCCGGTGCGCGGCCGGCGCACATCGTCCGCATGACGTGGTACGTCGTCGACCGCGACGAGTACAGCGCGGCGCTCGAGGAACTGGGGCGCGCCTACCGCGACGTCATCGGTCGTCACTACCCGGCGATGACGGCCATCCAGGTCGTCGCGCTGATGGAACCCCGGGCGCGCGTCGAGATCGAAGCGACGGCCGTGGTGCCGGACAGCGACTGAACCGACCTGCGGTGGCCGCGGTTTGGCGGCTGTTCAAGAGCGCCGTCCGTTCCCATCACGGCCCGATCGTCTTGTAATTGTTGCAACGTTGTAGTTGTCCGTTGCGCCCGCGCCATCGTGCGTGACAACATCACGCGTCGACACTCGCTTTTTCCCGGAGAAATCATGCGCTTCATTCGCGGCCTCGTCCCCGCCCTGTTCATACTCGCGGCTATTGCCCCTGCCCACGCGCAGGTCGATCGTGTCGCCTCGCAGATCGTCATTCCAGTCGTTGCATCCACGGCGTCCTACGTCAGCCAGATCGTGGTGAAGGACCAATCGGGCACGGCGCGCGCAATCGTTATCCAGTTCTACGAGGCGCAGACGTCCGGCACCCCGGGCCCGAAGCCCTGCGCCAACATCTCGCTCGCGGCATTCGAGACGAAGACGGTGTCGCTGGCCTCGCAGTGCACGCTGGCGGCGGGGAGCCATCACGGGTTCGTGATTCTTACCGACGCGACCGCCAACCGCGACAAGCTGTTCTACGCGTACACGCGCGTCGAGAATCCCGCTGCGATCGGCTTCACCGTCGAAGGCTATCCGATCGGTCATATCGGCGGCGGCGAATCGTATTCGGAAGTCGACGGCGTGAAGAGGAAGGCCGCGACGCCGTCGTCACCGGCATTCCAGACCAACTGCTTCGCCGCGACGCTGAACGATCCGGTGTCGTACTCGGTGTCGATCGACGCGCCGGGTTCGACGGTAATCTCCGACACGCTGCAGCCGTTCCAGATGCGGCGCTTCAGTGACATCTACGCGTCGGCAGGACTTGCGGCGGGCGACTTCGAGAACACGACGGTGACGTTCAGCAAGGATGACCCGGCACAGTTTCCGGCGACGCTGCTGACGTTCTGCACTGTCCAGGACAATACTTCGTTCGGCGCGGACTTCCGCATCGGCAAGAACTGGAACGCCGCCGACCCGTCACGCTTCCGGTTGAATTGCTACGCCGCGAGCTACGGCTCGAACCCGGGTGAGTGCACGAATATCCTTCAGCCGTCGGCGCCGTTCATCACGGCGGGTAACAAGGTCCGATTGCTGACGCGCCTGTACGCACCCGACGTCGTCACCTGTTCGATCCTCGGTTCGCGCGCCGCCGATCTCAAGATGCGCCTCGTGCTCGATCCCGGACAGGTCGTCGTCGCGGGGGGCGCGGCGAACAACTTCACCTACAGCACGGGGGCGCGTTCGACGATCGGCAACGGGTATCACCAGTACTACTGGATCGAGGTCGATTTCAAGGTGGGGAGCAATGCCACGTACCCCATTCCGTTCGGCGTCAAGTGCGTCGCCGGCAACGGCCTGATGGATCCGCGCTGGATCGACAGTCCGGCGGACGACTTCTGAAGTCGAGCGGCGCAAGCGCCGCGATGGTCCGAGGGTCATGACGGGGTGGCGACGCCAATGTCGCCACCCCGTTTTTGTCGGGGGATTATCATCGGCGTTTTTCACCGGACGCCTTTTCCATGAACGCACCCGACCACGTGCGGTCGACGCAGCCGGCCTTCCAGTGGGCCGATCCGCTGCTGCTCGATCAACAGCTCTCTGCCGAGGAGCGCATGGTGCGCGACACGGCGCACGCGTACGCGCAGGAAAAGTTGATGCCGCGCGTGCTCGACGCGTTTCGCCACGAAACGTCCGATCCGGCCATCTTTCGTGAGATGGGTGCGCTCGGCCTGCTCGGGCTGACGCTCCCGGAAACGTACGGCGGTGCGGGCATGAATTATGTCTGCTACGGACTCGTCGCGCGCGAGATCGAGCGTGTCGACTCCGGCTATCGGTCGATGATGAGTGTGCAAAGCTCGCTCGTGATGTTCCCGATCTTCGCGTACGGCAGCGACGCGCAGCGGACGCGCTACCTGCCGTCGCTCGCGAGCGGCGAGCGTATCGGGTGCTTCGGTCTGACGGAACCGAATCACGGGTCCGATCCGGGGTCGATGGAAACCCGGGCCACGAGCGTGGACGGCGGATACCGGCTGACCGGATCCAAGACGTGGATTTCGAACGCGCCGATCGCCGATGTCTTCCTCGTATGGGCCAAGCTCGACGGGGACGTCCGCGGCTTCATCCTGGAAAAGGGAATGAAGGGGCTGTCGGCGCCCAAGATCGAAGGCAAATTCTCACTGCGAACGTCGGTGACCGGCGAGATCGTCATGGACGACGTGCTCGTGCCGTCGGATGCGTTGCTGCCGAACGTCAAGGGACTGAAGGGTCCGATGGGCTGCCTCAACAGCGCGCGCTACGGCATCGCGTGGGGTGCTCTCGGTGCAGCCGAGTTCTGCTGGCAGGCGGCGCGCCAGTACGTGATGGACCGCCGGCAGTTCGGCAAGCCGCTCGCTGCGAACCAGCTGATCCAGAAGAAGCTCGCCGACATGCAGACGGAGATCGCGCTGGGACTGCAGGGCTGCCTTCGACTCGGGCGGATGAAGGACGAGCAGCAGGCGGCGCCCGAGATCACGTCGATCATGAAGC
>JBDTNI010000315.1:0-3166 GCA_039933815.1 Betaproteobacteria bacterium | reverse complement strand
CTCGCCATTACCGACGCCTGGGAAATCGTGTTCTGGCGCAGCGCGTTCATGACGCTTTTCGTCGTCGGCGTGCTGGTCGCGTTGCATGGGCGCGCAACCCCGCGCGCGGTGATCGCCGCGGGCGCTCCGGGGCTCGTCGCCGGCGCGTTTCTGGCGGGCACGTTCTTCTTTTTCATTGCGTCATTGACCCGCACGACCGTCGCCAACACGAACATCCTGATGAGCGTGTCCCCGTTTCTCGTCGCAGTCGCAGGGCGCGCAATCCTGAAGGAAGCCGTGCCCCTCCGCACCTGGGTGGCGATGACGGTCGCGTTCGGCGGGATCGTCGTGATGTTCGCCCACGCCGCGGCCGGCGGGCGAGTGCTGGGCAACCTGCTCGCGCTCGGCGTGTCGTGCTGCTTCGCCGCGCAGGTGACCGTCCTGCGGCGTTTTCATGCGACGGTCGACATGCTTCCGCAGGTGCTGATCGCCGGCGTGCTGTCGGCCACCGTGGCAGGCGTGCTCGCCTCCCCGTTCACCGCGAACGAGCGCGACATTGCGATCCTCGCGCTCATGGGCTCGGTGCAGCTCGGCACCGGATGCCTGCTGGCAACGGCAGCGTCGCGAAGTCTGTCGGCCACCGAGCTCGGATTGCTCGCGTTGCTCGAGCCTATCCTCGGTCCGCTCTGGGTCTGGGTGCTGATGGGCGAACACCCCGGTGCCGCAGCGCTGACCGGAGGTGCGATCGTCCTCGGCGCCGTGGTCGCCAACGAGCTGCTGGGCGCCTGGCGCCGTCGCACGCAGGCGCGCGGCATCGACGTCCACGTCCCACCTGAAACGCCTCCCGGGCGCCCGAATTCCCGGCGCCTTCGTGCGCTATGATCCGCAGTCCGTTGCCACGACCCGCTCACGATGAAGCAGACATTCCTCGATTTCGAGCAGCCCATCGCCGAGCTTCAACAGAAGATCGACGAGCTGCGGTACGTGCATGAGGACTCGGCGGTCGACATCTCCGACGAGATCGCGCGCCTCACCAAGAAGAGCCAGCAGCTGACGAAGGATATCTACAGCAAGCTCACCGCGTGGCAGATCGCCCAGGTGGCCCGGCATCCGCAACGGCCCTACACGCAGGATTACATCAACGGGATGTTCGCGGACTTTCGCGAACTGCACGGCGACCGCACCTACGCCGACGACCCGGCCATCGTCGGCGGTCTCGCCCGTTTCAACGGCGCGCCATGCATGGTGCTCGGGCAGCAGAAGGGACGCGACACGAAGGAAAAGATTCATCGAAACTTCGGCATGCCGCGCCCCGAGGGCTACCGCAAAGCGCTGCGGCTGATGAAGCTTGCCGAGAAGTTCGGCCTGCCGCTGTTCACGTTTGTCGACACGCCCGGCGCCTACCCCGGCATCGGCGCCGAGGAACGCGGCCAGTCGGAGGCGATCGGGCGCAGCCTTTACGAGATGGCCGGCCTGCGGGTGCCGGTGCTCGTCACGGTCATCGGCGAGGGCGGATCGGGCGGCGCGCTGGCGATCGCCATCGGCGACCTCACGCTGATGCTGCAGTACTCGACGTACTCGGTCATATCGCCGGAGGGTTGCGCGTCGATCCTGTGGAAGTCTGCCGAGCACGCCGCGGAGGCCGCCGAAACGCTCGGCATCACCGCCGCGCGACTGAAGCAGCTCGGCCTCGTCGACAAAGTCGTCAACGAGCCAGTCGGCGGCGCCCACCGCGACCACGCGGCAATGATCGTCACGCTGAAGAAAGCGCTGACCGAAGCGCTGCGCCAGCTGCAGGAGCAGCCGATCGACACGCTGCTGGAAGCGCGCGAGGACAAGATTCTCGGCTATGGACGGTTCAAGGAGATCCCCGCCGGCTGACGACGCGTCGGCACAGCGCGCCGTTCGCGACGCCGTCGCGCGCGCGATTGCCGATCACGTGCCGGCGGGCGCACGCATCGGCGTGGCGCTGTCCGGCGGCCGCGATTCCGTCGCGCTGCTCGACGCCGCGGTCGCCCGATTCGCGCTGCCGGCGCGCGACGTCGTGGCTATCCACGTCGACCACGCGCTTTCGCGTCACGCACCAGCGTGGTCGCAGTTCTGTCGCGAACTGTGCGCGGCCTACCCAATCGCCTGCGACGTGCGCGAAGTGCGCGTGGCAACCGGTCCGCGGATCAGCGTCGAATCGGCGGCGCGCAGCGCGCGTTACGCCGCATTGGCCGAAAGCGCGCGCGCGCACGACGTGGTCGCGGTCCTGCTCGGCCATCACGCCGACGACCAGGCCGAAACGCTTCTGCTGCAGCTCGCGCGGGGTGCCGGACCCGCGGGCCTTGCGGCAATGCCCGCGGCGCGTCGACGCGATGGCGTCCTGTGGCTGCGCCCGCTGCTGGAGATCCGCCGTTCCGACATCGATCATTACGCGACGGCGCGGGGCTTGCGCTATGTCGACGACGATTCGAACGCACACGCGCGCTATCGACGCAACGCGCTTCGCGCGCACGTCATTCCGGCGCTGCGGTCGATCGCGCCCGGCTATCCGCACACATTCGTCCGGTCTGCGTCGTTGCAGGCGGACGCTGCCGAGCTCGCCAACGACCTTGCGCAAATCGACGCGCGGGACGCGTATGACGGCGCGACGCTCGATTGCGCGCTGCTCCGCGCGCTGCCGCCCCACCGCGGCGGCAACGTGCTCCGCTGGTTCCTGCGCGAACAGCAGCTGGCAGCGCCCTCGCGCGCGCGGCTCGCCGAAATGCTCCGCCAGCTCGCCGGCGAAACCACCCGCTCGCGCGTCGCGATGCGCCATGACGGCGTCGAGCTCGGCGTCCACCGCGGTCGCCTCGCCGTTCACGCACGGCCCGTCGAGCCGTTCTCGCACATGTGGACCGGCGCGGAAACAGTCGCGCTGCCGCACGGGCGGCTGACATCCATTCATGAGCACGGCGCGGGCATTGCATCACACCATCTTGCGGGCCCGCCGGTGACGATCCGCAGCGGCACCGTCGGTGAGCGGCTGCGGTTGCCGGGACGCCAGTCTCCCCGGCGCGTGACCGATCTGCTGCGCGAGGCCGGCGTCGCGTCGTGGTATCGCGCCGGCGTCCCCCGCGTCTACATCGGGAGCGCGCTTGCCGCGGTCCCGATGCTCGGCGCCGGCGCCGGTTTCGCCGCGCGCGCCGGCGACCCTGGCCTG
>JBDTNI010000314.1:0-3178 GCA_039933815.1 Betaproteobacteria bacterium | reverse complement strand
GTGTTCGACGAGCCGCGCAAGCTGTTGCTGAGCTATGACCTCGAGTACTACGACAAGATCGATACGCTGCCCAATGCGCAGAATGTCGGCGCGCCGTTCACGCGACTGCTGACCGGCGAGATCGGGCTGCATTACACGGATGCGCGACGTTCGTCGGGCGCCGTCGATGACGAGAAGGGCATCGTCTGGAACGTCGTGGGCAAGGCGAATCGCGTGAAGGACGAAACCCCCTCGCAGATCCGCGGCAGCTTCGACTACGGCTTCCCCGTTCCTTTGCCGCACTCGTCGATCTGGTTGCGCAGCGCGGCGGGGATCGGCACCGGACGCCGTGACGACCCTGTCGCCAACTTCTATTTCGGCGGATTCGGCAACAACTATGTCGACCGCCTTTCGGTGAAGCGGTACCGCGATTACAGCTCGATGCCCGGCTTCGACATCGACGAGATCGGCGGGCTCAATTTTGCGCGGCAGATGATCGAATGGAACCTGCCGCCGGTGATATTCGAATCGGTCGGTACGCCCGCGTTCTACCTCAACTGGCTGCGCCCCGCGGTGTTCGCGACGGGGCTGTGGACGGACGTCACCAGCGCCGCGCGCAGGCAGAACTATCAAAGCGTCGGCACGCAGGTCGATTTGCGGTTCAGCGTGCTGCATTGGTCCGAGATGACGCTGTCCGTCGGCTACGCGCTCGGCTTCCGCGACGCGCACCGCGCCAGCAGCGAGTGGATGGTCTCGCTGAAGATCTTCTGACGGGTGCGTGGCGATGACGGTCAACCTGGCGCTCTCCGTGGCCGTCGGGCTCCTGCCTGTCCTTGGCTTCCTGGCAGCGCTCGTCTACCTCGACAGCTACAAGCTCGTGCGGCTGCGCGTCGTGATCGCCATCGTCGCGGCCGGCGTCGCGGTCGCGTACGTGTGCTACTTCGTCAACGGCTACCTGTGGGGTGCCAGCCGCCTGGACTTCACGTCGTTCAGCCGCTATGTCGGACCGCTGGTCGAGGAACTGGGCAAGGCGCTGGTCATCGTCGGTCTGCTCCGCGCGCGACGGATCGGATTCCTCGTCGATGCGGCGATCGCGGGTTTCGCGGTCGGGACCGGCTTCGCGCTCGTCGAGAACATCTACTATCAGCAGCTGGTGCCCGACGCCGGGCTCGGCACGTGGATCGTCCGCGGCTTCGGCACCGCGATCATGCATGGCGGGACTACGGCGATCTTCGCGGTGACGAGTCTGTCCCTGAAAGAGCACGCACGCCGCGTCCCGTTGGCCGCGTTCGTGCCGGGATTTTTGATGGCCGTCGCGCTGCATTCGGCGTTCAATCACCTGACGTCCTCGCCACGGGCGGCAACACTGGCGGTTCTCGTCGTGCTGCCGCCGGTGATGATGTTCGTGTTTCAACGCAGCGAGCGCGCCGTTGCCGGGTGGCTGGGGCACGGGTTCGACGCCGACGCGCAGATGCTGGAATCGATCACGTCGGGAAGCTTCCCCGATTCTCCGGCCGGCCAGTATCTCGCGTCGCTGCGCACGCGTTTCGAGGGCGGCGTCGTCGCCGACCTGCTGTGCTATCTGCGGCTGCATGCGGAGCTCGCGCTGCGTGCCAAGGGCATCCTGATGATGCGCGAAAGCGGATTCGACGCGGCGCTGGACGAGGCCACCCGCGAGAAGTTCGTCGAGATGCGCTACCTCGAACGCAGCGTCGGCAAAACCGGACGCCTTGCGGTGGTGCCGCTCCTCTACGCCAGCGACAAGGACGTCTGGCAGTTCAAGATGCTGGAGGGCGAAGCGCTACGGTCCGCAGCTTAACGCCGGCGCCCCGGTCGGCCGTGTCCGTCAGCGCAACGGTCGGCCGGCCGTCCCGCGCGACAGGTGCAGCCGCTCGGCGACGACACGCTCGAGCACGTCGGCTGAATACGGCTTCATCAATGCGATGGCGCCGCAGTCGGTCAAGGCCTCGACCGCGCTGGAGTAGCCCGTGCAGAAGATCACCGGGAGCCCGGGCCTCAAGGCGTTCAGGCGCTCGGCGAACTCGAGACCGTCGATGTCGGGCATGACGACATCGGAGAACACGAGGTCGACATCGTCTCCTTCCTCGATGCGCTCGAGCGCTTCGCCGGCCGACGAGACGAGCGTGACGTGGCATTCGAACGTTTCGAGCAGCTTGCCCGCCGCTTCGGCGCCGTCGGCGTCGTCGTCCACGACGAGCACGCGGGCGCCCCGGGTGCCTGCGTGCGAACGATTCTGTGAAATCGGCATCGGACCCCTGTCATCGCGGCGACCAGTGGAAAATATACTGCGTCTCGTCGCCGCGCACAATTTTGTACGCCATTGCAACAGGTGCGCCGTCCTGTGGCGAGGCCGTCCCTGGGTCCCTGACGACGCGGACAAATGGGACAATTCCCCACCGAATGCTCGTAACGGTTCGTACTTCGGAGTTCCGGCCATGCAAGTTGTAGAGCGACATCCCGCGTCCACCGACGAGATCACCGTTATCCTGGGTGCACTGTCCGCCCTGAAGCGCGGCGACGCATCGGTAAGGCTTCCCGTCGACTGGCACGGCGTCCTCGGACGCGTCGCCGACGTTTTCAATGACGTCGTCGAGCGCCACCAGCGGATGGCGCAGGAACTCGAGCGGCTGTCCAACGTCGTGGGCCGGCAGGGCAAGTTGAGCAAGCGCGCCGCGCTTGGCGACGTCACGGGCTTCTGGGCGACGTCGATCGACTCGGTCAATCAGCTCATCGACGATCTCGTCCATCCGACCAGCGACACCGCGCGCGTGATCGGCGCGGTCGCGCAGGGCGACCTGTCGCAGACGATGGCGATGGAGGTCGACGGCGCGCCGCTGCAGGGCGAGTTCCTGCGCACGGCCAAGACCGTGAACAAGATGGTGGATCAGCTCGGCGCGTTCGCCGCCGAGGTCACGCGCGTCGCGCGGGAGGTGGGCACGGAGGGCAAGCTCGGTGGCCAGGCGAAGGTCAAGGGCGTGGCCGGTACGTGGAAGGACCTTACCGATTCGGTGAACTCGATGGCGGGCAACCTGACCGCGCAGGTGCGCAACATCGCCGACGTGACAACGGCGGTCGCCACCGGCGACCTGTCAAAGAAGATCGCAGTCGACGTGAAAGGCGAGTTCCTCGAGCTCAAGAACACGATCAACACGATGGTCGACCAGCTCTCCTCGTTCGC
>JBDTNI010000313.1:0-3179 GCA_039933815.1 Betaproteobacteria bacterium | reverse complement strand
GGTCAGCTCGTCGGAGCCCTCGACGAAGTACAGCGTGAAGTTCGCCGCGCGCGGCGGCAGCGCTTCGAGTGCATCGCGGAACGCCGCGCGAACTTCCGCGTCGCTGGACCGGTAGGACCACGGGTCCGCCGTGGTGAGTTCGGTGGCGGCGTACGGCCGGTCGAGAACCACTTCGCGGTCGCGGTGCTTGACCACCACGGCCGTCGGTCGGCCGTCGGCTTGCGGCAGCAGGATGATGCGTTCGTCCCGCGACGCGCATCCGGCGAGGGCCGCCAGCGCGGCCAGCGCCGCCACCGGCGACGCACGCCCGGCGAAGGTCATCGGACGCTGACGACGAATTCGGTGCCGCGCACGCCGAGGATCGCCGACGGGGTGCGCAACGTCATGGCGTCGGGCGACTGTTTCGCGAGCCGGCCCGAGACCACGGCGAGGGTCCCGCGCTGCAGCGAGGCGTCGAAGTGTCCGGCGTTGGTGGTGGCGTCGAATTCGTACCGGTCGAGCGCCAGCACGCTGTTCGGCCCCGCCGACAGCAGCGAGTTGTCGGTCATCGTGATGCCGACCGAGCCGTCGCCGCCGGTTTTCACGACGTCGGCGCCCCGCACGCGGACGCCTGGGTCGCCGCGCAGCGACTGTCCGGCGCGCTCGATCGACACCGATCCCTTGGCGTTCTTGATGAGCCCGATGTCCTCGGCGAGTGCTGACGCCGATGGCAACGCGAACAAAGCAGCGGCAAGCAGCAGGCAGGTTGGACGCATCGCAACTCCAGTATCGCCGGTCATCGGCTCCGAAAGTATAGGGTCAATCGGCCTGCGACGGGCGATGCCGTGACTGCGATCTGAGCGTCGTTGCGGCCGCGCGCCGGGTGGCACGTGGCTTGCCTGATTGGATTGAACTAATGAGGATACGACCATGGCACGCAGCACCCTGAACACGACCGGCGAAAGCAATCCTGTCACGCGCAAGGGACACGGCACCCGTGCGCTCGGACCCAGCGATTCGACGGACAGCGGCAGCGACATCGTGGGGGGACCGGGCCTCAATCGCGAGGACGGCCTGCCGTTTCGACGGGGAACGACGTCCGATCCGGATGTGGACGCGCCGGGCGCCACCGCCGGGGCCGATATCGGCGACGCCGATCTCGACAGCGATACCGATCGCAACGGCACGGGCGAGCGAGGCGCCGTGGGGCGCGATTCCACCGAGGCCGTCGACCAGACGCTGACGGAAGTCGGCGGTGACTCCGTCGAATCGATCGACGAGTCGGCGACCGAACGCGAAGCGGGCGACGTCGAGTCGGACGATCGTCCGGACGAGGACGTCGAGGCGGCGGAGGCGGTCGAACAGCGCCGCAACGCCCGGCGCCCGGTCACCAAAGCGGGCCGGTAGCACAACCGTCGCGGCCGGTGAATCGGCCGGCCGCCGGCGTGCAAGATTTGCGAAGCGGCGGGTAACCGTTACAGGTTGGCGCCGGATCGTCCGCGCGCGAACGCGTGCAGCCGCGCGCCGTAGACGTTCACCACCAGGCCGGCGAACACGAGCGCGACCCCTGCGGCCTGCATCGGCGCCAGCCCTTCGCCGAGGAACACGGCCCCGCTCGCGAGACCCGACACCGGGATGAGCAATGCGAACGGCGCGACGAGCGCCGTCGGATAGCGATGCAACAGCGCGGCCCACGACGCGAAACCGAACAGCGTCGCCGCATACGCCAGGAACAGCACCGACACCCACACCCGCGCGCTGGCGCCGGCCAGCGCGTGGAGCATCGCGGGCCCCCCCTCGAACGCGTAGGAGACGGCGAACAGCGGCAGCGGCGGCACGAGGCTCGACCAGACGACGAGCGCGAACATGTCGGCCTGGTGGGCGCCCGCCGCGCGCTTGGCCACGATGTTGCCGACAGCCCACGCGAATGCGGCCGCGACGACGAGAATCAGCCCGACGAACGTCGATTGCGCGCCGCCGATGATCTTGTAGGTCGCGAGCAACGCGATACCCGCTGCGGCAATCGCGGCGCCGACGACATTGCGCCGCTGCAGGCGATCGCCGAGGAAGGCGATACCGAGGCCGATCGTGAAGAACACCTGTACCTGGATCACCATCGACGACAGGCCGGCGGGCATGCCGAGCTTCATTCCGAGGAACAAGAGGCCGAACTGGACTACGCCGATCGCCAGGCCGTAGCCGGCCACACTCGGCCACGGAATGCGCGGCGGCTTGATGACCAGCACCAACGGCACCGCGGCAAAAAAGAAGCGCAGCGAGGCAAGCGCGAAAGGCGGCAGCTCGCGCAAGCCGACCTTGATCGGAACGAATGAGAAGCCCCACAGGATCACGGTTGCCAGCGTCAGCAGCAGGTCGCGGGGCGCGAGCGCTTGCCTCATGCCCGGAGACACCACATCGCGCGACGGCGGAGCAGTGTCCGGTTTGGTCGCGCGGCGGGGCCGCGCTTCACAGCTCGACGACGCGGCGGGTCTGCAGCGATTCTCTCAGCGCGAGGGCGATCCGCGTCGCTTCGGTCGCGTCGCGCAGGGTGAGCGCCGGCGCGAAATCGTCGAGAACGGCGTCGACAAAATGGTTTTGCGCGCAAAGGAAAGCTTCCTCGAACCGCTCGTAGAATGTCGGCGTGCATTCGTTGCGCATACCGTTCGCGTCCGAAATGTCGACCCGGTTGATGCGCGGATTCTGGCCGACGGCGAGCCGCCCCCGGGTGCCGAAGATCTCGGTCGATGTTTCATGCCCGTGCGCCATGGTCCGCGATGCATAGAAGCATGCCATCTGACCGTCGGCGAATTCGCAGGTCGCCACGCCATTGTCG
The DNA here is from genome assembly GCA_039933815.1 of Betaproteobacteria bacterium. Classification (GTDB taxonomy): domain Bacteria; phylum Pseudomonadota; class Gammaproteobacteria; order Burkholderiales; family Casimicrobiaceae; genus VBCG01. The sequence goes on along the minus strand of JBDTNI010000313.1, from coordinate 367 downwards.
ACGTCGCCGAATTCGCGCAAGCCTTCGTGCACCGCCACGACACCGGTCGCGAAAACGCGGACCGGATCTGGATTGCCGAGCAGCCAGCGGGCAAGGTCGATGTCATGCACTGTGCAGTCGAGAAAGATGCCGCCGCTCTTCGGCGCGAAGCGCACGAAGAAGCCCGAGGGATCGTTCATGTCGAGATTCTGCGAGCGCACCAGGAATGGCTTGCCGATGAGTCCCGCGCGGACCTTGTCGTGCGCATCGCGATAGCTCGGATCGAAACGCCGGCTGTAACCGATCATCACCTTGAGCCGCGGACGCGCTCCCGCCAAGTCCTCGACGCGGCGGCAGTCGGCGAGATCGAGCGAGAGCGGCTTTTCGC
>JBDTNI010000312.1:0-3226 GCA_039933815.1 Betaproteobacteria bacterium | reverse complement strand
GTCGCCGCTGCGGCTCCACGTCTCGTCGACGAACACGTTCTGGTAGCTGACGGGAATACCCATCTCCCGGGCGAACGCGGCCGTCATGATGACGAGCGACAGGCAGTTGCCCGATCGCGCCGCGAATGCCTGCGATGCGTTACGGGTGATGGCGCCGTCGTACTCGAGCCTCAGCATTCCGTTGGCCGTCAGTGCCGAGAACAGCCCGCGCTGGCTGCCCTGCGCGCGCGCGAGCCGCGCGACGTCGTGCTCGAGGTACTCGCGCATCGCGGGGCTCAACGCGAACACGTCGCTTGCGCGCACCGCGTCGGCCGGCCGTGGGAAGCGCGCGTCGGTGAAGAGCGCGTCCACGTCGGCGACCGCCGGCTGCGGCGGGGCCGCTGCGCACGCGGCGAGCAGCAATACGACGGCGGCGATCGTCCAGATCTTCATGACGGATGCGGTGGTTCGGGCTTCGGCAGGGATGCCGAGGCGGGCAGTATCCCCCCACTCGCGAACGCCGGTCAACGCGACGGCGGGCCCTGGAACCGGTCGGCGCGGAACGGCGAGATGTCCATGAACGGCGGATGGCCGGCGACGAGGTCGGCGACGATCGACGCCGTCGGCGCGGCGGCGGTCAGCCCGACGTGGCCATGCCCGAACGCGAGCACGGCGTTGGCCGCGCGCGGCGGGCGTCCGATGACCGGCATCGAATCCGGCAGCGACGGTCGATGGCCCATCCAGCGCTCGACGCGCGCAGTTTGCAGCGCCGGAAACAGCCGTGTGGCGCTGGCGAGCATCGCGTCGGCGCGCCGCCAATCGGGCGGTGCCTCGAGGCCCGCGAGCTCGACGGTACCCGCGATTCGCAGGCCGCCTTCCATCGGCGTCGCGAAATACTTGTGTTCGCCCGACGCGATGGGCACCCGCGGCATCACGCCGGGCGTCGGCAGCATCACGTGATACCCACGCTCGGTTTCGAGCGGAACGTTCGCGCCCAGCTTGGCGGCGAGCGGTGCCGAGTGTGCGCCGGCGGCGATGACGACGTGATCGGCGTCGACGGCGTCGTTGCCGAGCAGCACACGGACGATGCGACCCGCGAAGATGTCGAAGGCCGTCACCTCGCGCTCGACGAAGCGCGCGCCGCCGTCGCGCAGCCGATGCGCCAGTGCGCGCGACAGCCGCAGCGGATTGGGGCAGTGGCCCTGCTCGGGGAGCAGCACGAGATGCGACAGCCGCGGCGACAGCGCCGCGTCGAACGCCCGAATGGCGTCGCCGGTAAGCACGTCGATGCGAACGCCACGCGCTTCGCGGAGGCGACGGCCGAGCGCGTCGGCCTCGAACGCCCGAGCGCTCTCGTACGCGAACGCGTAGCCCTGCTGGACAATGAGTTCCGCAACGCCCGCGCGCTGCGCGAGCGGGCGCCAGCGGTCGAGCGTCACCGTGAGCAGCGCGTGCAGCGCATCGGCGATGCGGTTCACGTTCGCCATCGTCGACGCGCGCTGGAAGCGCCACAGCCAGGGCGCGACCTCGCGCAAGTATCCGGGCGCGATGTGCAGCGGCGCCGCGCGGTCCATCAGCCAGCCGGGCACCTGGCGCCACAGGCCGGGCAGTCCGAGCGGTACGCACGACGCGCGACTGAAGCAACCCGCATTGCCGAACGAACAGTATTCGCCGGGTGGGCGGGGGTCGACCAGCGTGACTTCGAATCCGCGGATCTGCAACTCGCTGGCGCACGCGAGGCCGACCACGCCCGCGCCGACGATCACGACGCGTTGCGGTGCCATCAGCGATACCCCGCAGCCTGGAGCTCGAACAACTCGGCGTAGCGTCCTTGCTGCCGCAACAGCTCGTCGTGCGTGCCGACCGCCTCCACCGTCCCGTTGGCGAGCACGGCGATCCGGTCGGCCATGCGGACGCTCGAGAATCGGTGTGAAATCAGCACGGCGGTCCGCCCTTCCGACAACTCCTTGAACCGTTGAAACACCTCGAACTCCGAGCGCGCGTCGAGCGCCGCCGTCGGTTCGTCCAGGATCAGCACCTGGGCGTCCCGCATGTACGCCCGCGCGATCGCGATCTTCTGCCATTCGCCGCCCGACAGATCGACGCCGCCGCGAAACAGCTTGCCGATCACCTGGTCGTAACCGTCGGGCAGACGCTCGATCACCTCGTCGGCCAGGCTCCGGTGGGCGGCGGCGACGATCCGCGCACGGTCGCCCCGCGCCTCGATGCGCCCGACGGCGATGTTGTCCGCGGCGCTCAGATGGTAGCGGACGAAGTCCTGGAAGATGACTCCGGTGTTCGACCGCAGCTCGGCGACGTCGTAGTCGCGCAGGTCGCGTCCGTCGAGGAGGATGCGCCCTTCGTCGGGGTCGTAGAGCCGCGCGAGCAGCTTGACGAGTGTCGTCTTGCCGGCACCGTTCTCGCCGACGAGCGCGAGCACTTCGCCGGCGTGCAGCGTGAAGTCGAGGTGCCGCACGGCCCAGCGCTCGGCACCCGGGTAGCGGAAGCCGACGTCCTCGAACGTGAAGCCGGTACGGATCGGCGCGGGAAACGCGCGAGGGTTCGGCGGCGAAACGATCTCCGGCTCGATCTCGAAGAACGAGAACAGGTCGTCGAGATAGAGCGCCTGGCCCGCGACCTGCGAAAAGCCCGTCAGCAGGTCCTCGAGCAGCGTGCGCAACCGTCGGAACGATCCCGCGAGGAACGTGAGATCGCCGATGCCGAACTCGCCGTGCAGCGTGCGCCAGACGATGTACGCGTACGCAATGTAATAGGCGATCGTGCCAAGCGCCGCGAGCGCGCTGCCGACGTTCGCGCGGCGCACGGCCAGCGCGCGGTTCGCATCGTAGAAACTTGTCGCCAGCACTCGGTAGCGCTCGATGAGGAATGCGTTCAGCCCGAAGATCTTCACTTCCTTCGCGCTTTCCACGCTCGCACCGGTGCGCCGGACGTAGTCGAGCTCGCGCCGCTCCGGCGTTCGCGCATAGTTGAGCGAGTAGCTCCGTGCGTTGAAGTGCGCCTCGCCGATGAACGCCGGCACGAGCGCAATCGCCATCAGCACGATCAGCCACGGCGCGTAGACGACGAGGCCGACGGCGAAGCTGATGATCGTCACGACGTCCTGTGCCTGGCCGAAGAGCTGCCCGAGCAACGACATTCGCCCCGCGGCCTGGCGGCGCGCCCGCTCGAGGCTGTCCTGCAGCTCGCTGTCCTCGAAGTCTTCGAGGTCGAGACTCGCCGCGTGCTC
>JBDTNI010000311.1:0-3231 GCA_039933815.1 Betaproteobacteria bacterium | reverse complement strand
GCGCTGCGCAGCCAGGACCAGTACCTCGCGGGCTCGTTCCTGATGTTCCTCGCGTTCCTGATCGTCGTGGGCGTGCTCGTGTCGGATCTCGCGCTCGTCGCGCTGGACCCGCGGATCCGTTTGCAGGGCGGTGTCGCGCGGTGAGCACGATCGACCTTCCGGTGCCGGCGCGCCGTAAGGATCATTATGTGTCGACGGAACCGTTCGACCCGGGCAGCGCCGCGCGGCTGACCCCCGAGCAGGAGCGCTTCTACCTCGCATCGCAATGGATGCTGATGTGGTGGAAATTCAAGCTCCACCGGGTCGCGCTCGTGTCCGGGATCGTGCTGCTGCTCATGTACGGCTCGACGATCGTCACCGAGTTCCTCGCCCCCTACAACCTGCAGACGCGAAACACCGACTTCATCTACTCGTCGCCGCAACGCGTCCACCTGTTCCACGACGGGCGGCTCGTCGGCCCCTTCGTCTACGACCAGCAGAAGACGCTCGACATGGAGCGCCTGCGTCGCGTGTACACGGAGGATCGCGCGCGCCCCCGCCCCGTACGTTTCTTCTGCAGCGGCGACCCGTACCGGTTCTGGGGGCTCGTCGACATGACGTTCCACGTCGCGTGCCCGCCGGAGGGCTCGACGCTGTTCCTCCTCGGCACCGACCGGCTCGGCCGCGACGTCCTGTCCCGCATCCTGTACGGCGCGCGAATCTCGCTGACGATCGGGTTGCTCGGCATCTCGATCAGCTTCGCGCTCGGCCTCATCATCGGCGGCCTCGCCGGCTATTACGGCGGCTGGGTCGACATGACCGTTCAGCGCGTGATCGAAATCATCCGGTCGTTCCCCGAGCTGCCGCTGTGGATGGCGCTGTCGGCGGTGCTCCCGGTCACGTGGAGTCCCGTGCTGATCTATTTCGGAATCACGGCCATCCTCGCGATGCTCGACTGGACCGGCCTCGCCCGCGCAGTACGCTCGAAGCTGCTCGCGCTGCGCGAAGAGGATTACACGACAGCCGCGCGTCTGATGGGCGCCAAGCCGAGCCGCATCATCGGTCGTCATCTGCTGCCCGGCTTCATGAGCCACCTGATCGCGTCGGCGACACTGTCGATTCCCGGCATGATCCTCGGCGAAACCGCGCTGTCGTTCCTCGGTATCGGGCTGCGCCCACCGATCACGAGCTGGGGCGTGCTGCTGAACGAGGCGCAGAACATCAACGTCGTCGCGCTCTATCCGTGGCTGATGCTGCCCGTCGTGCCCGTGATCGTCGTCATCCTGGCCTTCAACTTCTTCGGCGACGGACTCCGCGACGCCGCCGACCCCTATCGCTGACCCCGATTCGCGCACCGGACGTTGCTGACGATCGGGCGGCATCACGATGGTTGCGCTGAACGCAGTCGGCTGCCTCGAGCAGCAGCAGCGCGGCGCATGGGTCGACGTACCGTTGAAACCGCTGCTCGCCGGCGAAACGCCCGGGTGCCGGGCAGCCGCCGTCAGGCCACCAGTTGCGCCAGCGCCTTGCCGTTGCGCTCGAGTTCCGCGAACGGCCCCTCCTCCACCAGCCGGCCCTCGCCGAACACCAGCACGCGGTCGAACGAGCGCGCGAGTTCGGCCCGCGACAGTGTCCATAACACGGTACGCCCCTTCGCCCACGCGAGCACCGCCTGCATCACGCGCAGCTCCGTCGCGGGGTCGAGTCCCGACGTCGGCTCGTTGAACACGAGGATGTCGGGGTTCTTGATCACGCCGCGCGCGATGGCCAGCCGCTGGCGTTCCGAATACGTGAGGCGCGAGCCGCCGCTGCCGACATCGAACTCGAGCCCCAGCCGGACGAGATCGCCGTCGAGTCCCGCCTCCGCGACGATCTCGCGCACCAGCGCGGCGATCTTCGGCTGCGCGTTGGCCTGGTCGAATGCGACGCGCCCGAACAGAATGTTGTCCTGGATCGACAACGCCGCGCTGAAACGGTCGGCCTGGAAGAACTCGCACACGTCGTCGCGTCCATCGTAGCGCCGGCTGAAGACGGCGCGCGCCGCGACGATGCGGCGGGCCATCGCGTCGTCGATGATGCCCAGCCGGTGTCGCGACGCCACGATGCGAAACGTCAGCGCGAGCAGGCGCTGCTTGTCGTGCTCCGAAATGGCTGCGAGCTTGCCCTTGTTGAATTTCGACACGATGGCCTGGAACTCCGGCAGATCCTCCGGGCTGATGAAGCTGTACTGGTCGAAGAGGTCACTGTCGGGTGCGACGTCGGCAAATATCTCGACCATCAGCGCGGCGACCTTCGCGCCTGCGGCATACAGGTCGTCGAGCAGACCGATTTCGCGGAGCAGCGCAACCACGTCCCCGTTGCGAGCCAACGCCGTGAGCTGGAACCCGGGGTGCCGCGGCGTGCCGAACATCAGATTCTCGGCCACGCTCATGTTCATGAAGTAGGCATCGCGATCGAAGAACTCGACCAGCGCCGACAGCTTGTCGCGCGCCACGTGCTCGCGTACGCGGCCGCGTGCTGCGACTATCTTCGCGGCGAGGTCGGGGTGGAGCACCGGGTCCGCGGTGCTCGCCAGTCCGTACCCGACGACGGCGCGCTCCATATCAACGAGTCCGAGCACCGAGACCGCCTTGGTGATCAGTGACGCGGCGTCGGCGACGCCAGCCGCGTCGTAGTCGATCCAGTCGGCTTTGACATCGTGAGGGCTGTTGCCCGACGCGATCGCATCGCGGACCTGGCGGGCGTGTGCCTCTGCCGCGTCGTCGACGTAAGGATACGCATGCACCGGAACGTGCTTCAGCCCGTAATAGAGATTGTGCGCAAGCGTTCCCGAGAAGATATGCGCGTTCTGCGCCGCATAGGCAATTCTGCGTCCGGGCACCGCCTGGTGGACATCGGCGAAGTTGACGCCGGCGACGTTGAGGCGGCCCGACGTCGGCAGGTTCAGCCGCGCGACCAGCTGCGCGAGCTCCTCCTTGCCGCTGTAACCGGTGCCGACGAGCGCCACGTGCTCGCCGTGGGCCACGCGCAGCGTCAGCCGGTCGATCCGATTGATGACGCCGTTCTCGGTGTACGTGAGCGACGCCGCGGCGATGTCGCCGGCGAGTGCCGGCACGGCGGCCGGCGGATCGTCGAGCAGCTTCGGGTCGATCATGCCGGCCGGCGCGAACTGCGAAACGATCTGCTCGTGCTTGATCCGCACGTCCTCCTTGGTCGAATACCAGGTGAGGATCTCCTTCCACGGACTCAGGA
>JBDTNI010000310.1:0-3247 GCA_039933815.1 Betaproteobacteria bacterium | reverse complement strand
GTGCTGATCAACGCGTCGACGCGATTCGCCGACGGCTTCGAATACGGACTGGGCGCGGAGATCGGCATTTCGACGAACAAGCTGCACGCACGCGGGCCCGTCGGCCTCGACGGACTGACCTCGCGCAAGTGGATCGTGTTCGGCAGCGGCCAGATCAGGACTTGACGGTGCCGGCAGCCACGCATCGCCGCTAACCTGTCGTCCGACGACAGTCCAGCCATGTCCAGCTCGGTTTCGCTCGCCATCGCGACGAATACGGTCATCGCGATATCGAAGGGCTTCGGCTGGCTCGTCACCGGCTCGCCGACGTTGTTCGCGGAGACCGTGCATTCGATTGCCGACGTCGGGAATCAGGTGCTGCTGAAAGTAGGCGAGGTGCGCGGCGCCGCGGGTCCCGACAAGACGCATCCGTTCGGCCGCGGGCAGGAGAAATACTTCTGGGCACTCGTGTCGGCGGTCAGCGTGTTCTTCATCGGCTGCGGCATCAACCTCTACCACGGCGTGCACGCGCTTCTGAACCCGGCCGAGACCGGCGAATTCTCCCCGCTGGTCATCGGCCTGCTGCTGTTCTCGCTGGCGCTCGAGATGTGGACGTTCGTCGTCGCGCTGCGCGAGATAGGCGGATGGGCAGGGATTCGCACGAACCGCAACAACACGACGGTGCTCGCCGTGCTGCTCGAGGACACGGTGGCGCTGCTGGGCATCGCGCTGACGCTCGTCGTATCCGGCTCCGCGTATTTTTTCGGACCGCACCCGGAATTCGACGCGATCATCGCAATCACCGTCGGCGTTATCCTCGGCGCGCTCGCAGTTTTTCTCGCCGCGATCAACCGGCGGCTGCTCATCGACGCCTCCGATCCCGTCATCGACCGTGCGGCGACGGCGTGGCTCGGCGTTCGCGACATCCGCGCGAACGTCCATTCGCTCGTGCTCGACGACGACAGCGCGGTCGTGTTCATCCGCGCGGACGCCGAGATCGAACGATCCTTCGAAATCGGCGAGGCGCTGACGGCGCATCTCGCCTCTGCGTTCGGCAAGGGCGCGCCCGCCGTCTACTGGCAGTTCCCGACGGACACGCGCCAGTTGGCGCCCGACCCGCTCACACCACCGACGTGACGGGCCTCGACCGGCGGTGCCATGCGAGCCACAGCACCGACGCCGCCACGACGGCGAGCACAGGCAGCGCGGCGCGGTTCATCGTGTCCCAGCCGCTCGTCGTGACGAGCGCGCCGGACGCGAGCGACGACACGCTCATCGTCGCGAATACGATGAGATCGTTGAGCCCCTGCGTGCGCGATTTCTCGTTCGGCCGGTAGGTCTCGGTCAGAAGCGTGGTGCCGCCGGTGTACATGAAGTTCCAGCCGACGCCGAGCAGCGCAAGCGCCGCGACGAAGTGCGCTACGCTGATGCCGCTGAGGGCCACGAGCACCGCCGACGCCATCAGTCCGACGCCGGTCAGGATGATCGGGATCTTGCCGAAGCGCCGGATCAGCGATCCGGTGACGAACCCGGGCGCGAACATCGCCACGACGTGCCACTCGATCACCCACGCCGCGGCGCTGAACGGGTGACCACAGAAATCCATCGCGATCGGCGTTGCCGTCATCAGCAGGTTCATGAGGCCGTAACCGAGCGCGGCCGCGACGACCGCGACGATGAACGTCGGCTGCCGCGCGATCTCGGCCGACGACCGGCCGGTACCCGTGCGCTCGTCGAGCGACGGCGCCGGCACGCGCACGCGGGACTGGACCGCGAGCGCGACGATCGCCAGCAGCGCCAGCATCACGAGCGAGCCCAGGAACGGCGTATCGAAGAGATCGCGGGTGAATCGGGTCGCCTGCGGCCCGATGAGTCCGCCGACGACGCCTCCGGCCAGCACCAGCGATATCGCCGTCGCCTTGTGCTCGGGTGCCGCGACCTCCGCCGCGGCGAACCGGTATTGCAGGCCCACGGCGTTGTACACGCCGACGATGCCGGTCGCAACGCAGAACAGCGGAAAACTCCGCCACTGCAGCGCCAGGGCGCCGACGACACAGCCGATGATGTTGATCGAAGCACCCGCCATGAAACCCGTGCGCCGCCCCACCCTGGCCATCCATAGCGCCATCGGCATCGCGGCCAGCGCCGAGCCGAACACATAGGTCGTCGCGCCGAATGTCGCGAGCGATTTGTTCTGCGCGAGCGAGAACCCGACAAGACCGTTCATCGAGATCAGGCCCGACGCGTTGATCAGCAGCAGCGCCTGGCAACAGGCGAGCAGGAAGATGTCGCGGCGGGAGGTCTGCATGGAAACGCGATGGCCATCGCCACGCCCGACGCGCCGGGACCGCGACGAAAAGTCCGTATCATAGCCAAGGATGTTCGCATCGATGGACACGCCAGCGTCGCCGTCGCCCCCGCTCGATCCGCTCGCCGCGGAGGTCCTCGCGTTCTGGTTCGGCGACAGGCCGCACGTTGCGCGCGACACGTGGTTCCGCAAGGACGAGGCATTCGACGCCGACGTGAGCGTACGCTTCGGCGTCGCGCTCGCTGCCGGCGTTGCCGGCGCGTTCGGCGCGTGGTGCACGACACCGGTGGGGTCGCTCGCGCGCGTGATCCTGCTCGACCAGCTGACGCGTAACGCTTACCGGGGCCACCCCGACCAGTTCGCGGGCGATCCGGCCGCACTCGCGACGGCGATCGACGCGATCGAGCGCGGGTTCGACGCAACGCTCGATCCGTACGAGCGCTGGTTCCTCTACATGCCGTTCGAGCACAGCGAACGGCTGGAGATACAGGATCGCTCGCGGGCACTTTTCGAGCGGCTCGCCGGCGACACGGGCCTGGACGGCCCCGTCGAATGGGCGAAAAAGCATCGCGACGTCATTTGCCGCTTCGGCCGCTTCCCGCACCGCAACGCGTTGCTGGGCCGGACCTCGACGCCCGACGAGGAGGCCTTTCTCGCGGAACCGGGCTCGCGCTTCTGATTCCGCTCGCGCTCGTCGGCGGTACGTTCGACCCCGTCCACTATGGGCACCTGCGGCTGGCCGACGACGTGTCCCGGGCGCTCGACCCGATCGAGGTCCGCCTGGTACCCGCCGCCGATCCGCCGCATCGCGATGCGCCCGCAGCCGGCGCGGGCGACCGGGTGGCGATGCTCGAGATCGCGATCCGCGAGTTCCCCGCGCTTGCCATCGACACCCGCGAAATCGCGCGCCCCGGGAAGAGTTACACCGTCGATACGCTGTCGGAGATACGCGCCGCGATG
>JBDTNI010000309.1:0-3270 GCA_039933815.1 Betaproteobacteria bacterium | reverse complement strand
GCCCGCGCGCGGGCGTTCGTGACGGCGCTCGGGTGGACGGGGCCCGTGTTCCTGGTATCGGCGATCGACGGCAGCGGTTGTCGCGCGCTGACGTTCGCCGTTGCGGACTGGCTCGATGCCCAGCCTGCGCCGGCCTCCGAAGCGACCGACAGCGGCGAGCCGCTCGTCGTATCGCCCGCGCCACGCGCCCCGCGGCGGCGCATCGCCACCGACGACACCGGTCAATCGTGACCGCGTCGCCGTTCGCCCGCGCGTCCCGGCTGGTCATCAAGGTCGGCTCGAGCCTCGTCACTGACGAAGGTCGCGGACTCGACCATGCAGCTGTCTCCCGCTGGGCTGCCGAGATCGCGTCGCTGATCCACGGCGGCAAGTCGGTCGTGCTCGTCTCGTCCGGCGCGATTGCGGAAGGCATGCAGCGCCTGGGCTGGCTCACGCGGCCGCGAGCGATCCACGACCTGCAGGCAGCCGCTGCTGTCGGCCAGATGGGACTGGTCCAGGCCTATGAAACTGCGTTCTCGCGATTCGGTCTTCATACGGCCCAGGTACTGCTGACGCACGAAGACCTTGCCGACCGCCGGCGCTACCTGAATGCGCGCACGACGCTGACCACCCTCCTCGGCCTCAAGGTGATACCCGTCATCAACGAGAACGACACGGTCACGACCGACGAGATCCGCTTCGGCGACAACGACACGCTGGGCGCGCTCGTCACGAATCTCATCGAGGCCGACCTGCTCGTGCTGCTGACCGACCAACAGGGACTCTATACGGCGGACCCGCGCCGTGTGCCCGAGGCAACTCTCGTCACGACCGCCATGGCCGACGATCCGGAACTGGAGCGGATGGCGGGCGGTGCGGGAAGCGCCATCGGACGCGGCGGCATGCTGACCAAGATCCTCGCCGCCAAGCGCGCGGCGCGCTCGGGCGCGTCCACGATCATCGCGTGCGGGCGCGAACCCGACATTCTGGCGCGGCTCAGTCGCGGTGAGCCCGTCGGCACATTGCTGACGTCGGCCAGGACGGCGATGGGGGCGCGCAAGCAGTGGCTTGCCGACCACGTTCGCGTCGCCGGCCGGTTGACGCTCGACGACGGCGCCGTGGTGGCGCTGAGGCGCGACGGCAAGAGCCTATTGCCGATCGGGGTTGTCGCCGTCGCCGGAAGCTTCGGCCGTGGCGAAATCGTCGGCTGCTTCGGCCCCGATGGGCGAGAGATCGCGCGCGGGCTCGTCAATTACGGGGCGCAGGAGGCATCCCGGATCGTCCGGCGCGCCTCGTCCGAGATCGAAACGGTACTTGGCTACGTCGACGAGCCCGAGCTCATCCATCGGGACAACCTGGTGCTGCTCGGGTAGCGGCGAACGTTCGACAGCCACGCGCCAGTCCCCTACACTTCGGCGCACTCGAACCAACACCGCCGCGCGGCGCGACCGCACGGCTTCGACCTGCGGGAGTTTCGGATGAATCTGGTGGATCGCCTGAAGGGCATGCTCGTCGCGCCGCGTAGCGAATGGATCAAGGTCGCCGCCGAAACGGCGAGCCCGCAGACGCTCTACACCGGCTGGATCATGATCCTCGGGGCGATCGGGCCGGTGGTGCTGCTACTGACGCTCGGGTCGATCCAGTTCGCGCTGGCTCAATACATCATGACGCTGATCATCACGTTCGTCATGGCGCTGATCGTCGACATGCTTGCCCCGAGCTTCGGGGGGTCGAAGGATTTCGTCGCGTCGCTGAAGCTCGTCGCCTACAGCTACACCGCCGCGTGGCTCGGAGCAATCTTCCTGCTGCTCGGTGCGCTCGGCGCACTGCTCGGGCTCGCCGCCACGATCTACGCGTTCTACACGTTCTTTCTCGGAGCGCCGGTGTTGCACAAATCGTCGGCCGAAAAAGCGCTGCCGTTCACGCTGGTGATCGTGCTGTGCGGAATCGTCCTCGCGGTTCTCACCGGGTTCGTGCTGGGCGGCATGGCCGCCACGCCGCACGCGGCGCTGGGTGCGGGCGCGCTCTTCCGCTGACCGGACAGTTTCGAAGGCGATCCGCGGCGCGCTGGGTGCGGGCGCGCTCTTCCGCTGACCGGACAGTTTCGAAGGCGATCCGCGGCGCGGCACCGCGCCACCGACGGCTTCAGCCGCGGGACGTCGCCGGGTTCGCGTACGCGTCCGGGATATCCGGGTGCGCCCATCCGTACAGACGTTCGCGCCGCGTCGTGGGGCGCGTGTGCAGGTACCGTTCGAGCTCCATCAGCGCCCGGCGATACACTTCGCGCTTGAAGTCGATGACGGATTCCAGCGGCACCCAGTAATCGTGCCAGCGCCACGCGTCGAATTCCGGCTTGTCGGTCGCCCGCAGGCTGACGTCGTTGTCGCGCCCGACCAGTCGCAGCAGGTACCAGATCTGCTTCTGGCCGCGGTAGCTGCCGCGCCATTCGCGCTTGACCCAGTGTTGCGGTACTTCGTATCGCAGCCACTCGCGCGTTCGGCCCAGGACCCTGACGTGCTCCGGGTTGAGCCCGACTTCCTCGTGCAGTTCCCGGTACATCGCCTGCTCAGGCGCCTCGCCGGAATTGATGCCGCCTTGCGGAAACTGCCAGGAATGCTCTCGGACTCGCTTACCCCAGAAAACCAGGTTCCTGCCGTTGACGATGACGATGGCGACGTTCGGGCGATAGCCGTCACGGTCGAGCATCGCGGTCACCCCGATGCAAAATTTGATTGAGCCTATTGTTGCACGGCGCGACGGTTGTTGCCTAGCGGCGACACTTCGGGGTAGCGGCCACGAGATCACTAGCCCAATTCGGGCCACCGGGGGCGCGCGCGAGCCCGAATGACCGCGGCTGTTGAGCCCTGTGCCGGCCAGACGCCGACGCACTGGTGGGTCAACGTCGTGCCGCCGGCCGCCGCGACGGTCAGCGTCGCGCCGAACCCAACGCGAACACTACGATCCGATCGTCGCGGAAGACCGGAGGACCCAACCGCGCCTCGATCGCACCGATGCATCCGGTGATGTCGGGCCACGCGGGACCCGGATCCGCCGCCACGTCGGCCGGTCTCGGATGAACGACCAGATAGTCCGCATCGCCGAAGCTCCCGCGCAGGACGGCCGTCAGATGGGTCATCCAGCGCATGCGCATCCCCTCGCGCCCCTCGGCAAATTCGCCGAAATCGTGAATGCCGCACAACGGCGTGACGATACCGATCTTCACGCGTTGCCGGTGGGTGTCCTGGTAGAGCGACAGCGCATTGAAATGCGACTCGAGACGCCATGGCGCCT